>JADLHM010000142.1 GCA_020848745.1 Deltaproteobacteria bacterium
CGGCGGCGGCCGGCGGATCTCAGCGCCGATCAGCGTGTGCTCTATCTGAGCCTGCGCCGGGAAGCGGTCGCGCCGACGGTGCGGCTGCGGTTCTGGGCGCTCGGCCTGCTGCTCGCGCTGGCGAGCGCCCTCGGCGTGGTGGGCGGATGGTGCGCGGCGGTGCTGCGATGACGGACAACTATCACGCCTTCCTAGCAGAGAAGCATCTCCGAGCCGAGGCGGTCGGATTGGCTGATCCGCCTCCGCTCTCCCCGAGGCTCTTTCCCTTCCAGCACGATGTCGTGCGCTGGGCGCTCCGCCGGGGTCGCGCCGCGATCTTCGCGGACTGCGGGCTCGGTAAAGGGTGGATGGCGCTCGAATGGGCGCGGGTGGTCGCGGACGTGACACGACAGCCGGTCCTGATCGTGGCGCCCCTCGCTGTCGCGCAGCAATTCCAGCGCGAGGGGCGGAAGCTCGGCGTCCCCGTCCACATCTGCCGGGACGCCGCCGATATCACCGACGGCGTGAACGTCACCAACTACGACCGCCTGCATCGGTTCGAGGACGTGACGCTTGGGGGCGTCGTGCTCGATGAGTCTTCGATCCTCAAGGATCATACGTCTGCGACCCGGAATGCCATCCTTGCCCGCTTCGCGGCGACGCCATTTCGGCTGGCCTGCACTGCGACGCCCGCGCCCAACGACCACATGGAGCTTGGGAACCATGCCGAATACCTGGGTACGCTCTCGCGCCAGGAAATGCTGGCGACGTTCTTCTGCCACGACGGCGGGGAAACGCAGGCGTGGCGGCTGAAAGGGCACGCAGAGCGGGACTTCTGGCGCTGGGTCGCGTCGTGGGCGGTCTGCGTCCGGTACCCGAGCGACCTCGGCTACGAAGATGGCGACTATCGCCTGCCGCCGCTCCATCTCCACGAGCATCGGGTGGCGACGAGCAACGCACTCGCGCAGGAATCCGGACTACTCTTTGCGGTCGAGGCGCAGACACTCGACGCCCAGCGGGCTGCGCGGAAAGCGAGTCTCGAGGATCGCGTCGCCATCGCCGCTGAGCTCGCGAATCGTTCGCGGGAGCCGTGGATTCTCTGGTGCGACCTCAACGTCGAGTCGGAAGCGCTGGCGCGGTCGGTCCCGGGGGCCGTCGAGGTGCGCGGCTCGGATGATCCCGAGACAAAAGAGTCGCGGCTGGCCGACTTCTCGGAGGGGCGGCTCCGGGTGCTCGTGACGAAGCCGTCAATCGCCGGGCACGGGATGAATTGGCAGCACTGCGCGCACGTCGCTTTCGTTGGGCTCTCGCACTCGTTCGAGGCGTACTATCAAGCGCTCCGGCGCACCTATCGGTTTGGGCAGACGCGGCCGGTCCATGTCCACATCATCACCAGCACTGGCGAGGGCGCCGTGCTCGCGAATCTCAAGCGGAAGCAGGCGGAAGCGGAGACGTTGCACGCCGAGCTGGTCGCGCACCTTGAGGATTTCACCGCCGTGAAAGCGGCTGGGCGGGAGCTGGCAACCTATCGCCCGCACCAACCGCTCACTATCCCCCCATGGCTTATCTCGGAGGCGGCATGACGCAGGTACTCGATCAAACGGTGACGGAGCGGTTCACGATGATCCAGGGCGACTGTGTGGAGGTCGTGCGCGGGCTCCCTGATGCCTCGATCCACTATACGATCTTTTCGCCGCCGTTCGCGTCGCTCTACACGTATTCGGATAGCGAGCGCGACATGGGCAACTGCCGCGACCATCGGGATTTTGCGGAGCACTTCGCGTTCCTCGTCCCCGAGCTGCTCCGGGTGACGATGCCGGGACGGCTGCTCTCGTTCCACTGCATGAATCTTCCCACGTCCAAGGCGCGCGATGGCGTGATCGGGATCACGGACTTTCGCGGCGATCTCATCCGCGCGTTCGTCGCGGCGGGATGGATCTATCACTCGGAAGTCTGCATCTGGAAAGACCCCGTGACGGCAATGCAGCGGACGAAGGCGCTCGGGCTGCTGCACAAGCAGATCAAGAAAGACTCCTGCATGTCCCGGCAGGGCATCGCGGATTACCTCGTGACCATGCGGAAGCCAGGCGACAATCCCGAGCGTGTCACGCACACGAACGCGAGCTTCCCGGTGGAGCGGTGGCAGCAATACGCCTCGCCCGTTTGGATGGACATCGATCCGTCGGACACGTTGCAGCATCGGAGCGCGCGGGAGGAGAAGGACGAGCGGCATATCGCCCCGCTGCAGCTCCAGGTAATCGCCCGGGCGCTCGAGCTCTGGACGAATCCCAACGACATCGTGTTGTCGCCGTTCGGCGGCATCGGCTCCGAGGGGTACGTCGCGCTTGAGCATGGGCGGCGCTTTGTCGGGATCGAGCTCAAGCGATCGTACTACACGCAGGCCGTCGCGAATCTCCTGAGTCAACGGTCGCAGGGAACCTTGTTTTCGGGAGGTGTCGCATGATGCCGTCCCCCGCGGATGCCGTGATTCTGGAAGTCTCGGAGCAGATCGCCGGGGCGGATCGCCGCTATGGCCCCTTCGCCTCGACGCACGAAGCCTATGGCGTGTTGGCCGAGGAAGTGGCCGAGCTGCTCGCCGCGATCGGCGCGAACAAGCTCGAATCCATCCGCCTCGAAGCCATCCAGGTGGCGGCCGTGGCGCTGCGGCTGGCGTACCACTGCCGCGATCATGCGGCCTTTGAGGCGCGCAGTACAAAATAACCGACGCCGCTCACGGTAACGGCCGCGTCGGCCGGCCGGGGCATGGGGCTCCGGCCGGAACTTTCCCTACGTTGCGAATTAGGAGGAGGGGGATCGGATGAAAAAACTGATGATGGCGTACCTGGCCGGCGTGGGGAGCGTGCTCGCCTACGCCGTCCACTGCGGCCCGGACGCGATCGTCCAGGCCGGGCTCAAGCTCGGGGCGGTGCAGACGCACTACGCCTGGGACGCGCGGCCGATGC
>JADLHM010000143.1 GCA_020848745.1 Deltaproteobacteria bacterium
CCACAAGCACCCGATCGAGGAGCGGCTCGGCTACGAGTTTCGCAACCACGACCTCCTCGACACCGCGCTCACCCATCGCTCCTTCTCGGCGACCCGCGGCGCCCGCAACAACGAGAAGCTCGAGTTCCTCGGCGACGCGGTCCTGGAGCTCGCCGTCAGCGACCTCCTCATGAAGCACTCGCCGCAGCACCACGAAGGCGAGCTCTCGAAGCTCCGCGCCTCGCTGGTGAACGCGCGCATCCTCGCCCAGAAAGCCGCCGCCCTCGGGCTCGGCGAGTTGCTCAAGCTCGGCAAGGGCGAGGAGAAGTCGGGCGGCCGCAGCAAGGAGTCGATCCTCGCCGCCGCCTTCGAAGCCCTGATCGGCGCCATCTACCTCGACCGCGGGTTCGTCACCACGAGGCGCATCCTCGCGCGGCAGTTCGCAAGCGACATCCGGTCGCGCAGCCCGAGCGCCGTCGAGGACTGCAAGACCCGGCTCCAGGAAATCACCCAGAAGCTCTTCAAAGCGACGCCGACCTACACGCTCGTCATGGAGACGGGGCCGGATCACGCGAAGCATTTCGTCAGTCAGATCTCGGTCGGCACCCGCACCTTCGGCCGCGGCGAAGGCCGCACCAAGAAGAGCGCGGAGCAAGCGGCTGCCATGGAGGCCTTGGAGGCGCTGCGCGCGGAAGCGCAGACGGTCGTGCCCCGGCGGGCGAACGTAAGCGAGACGGGAGGACGCGCGGGCGATGACGGCGCCGGCACGTCACGAGCGGCATCGTCCTCCGGAACGAGAGGTCAGCGATGATTCCTGTTCCCGCGATCCGTGTCCGGCAGTTCGGCGTCGACTTCTACCAGGCCGTCCTCACCGGCACCGACGTGCAGAAGCTCGTCCGCTTCGAGGTGCTCTCCTACGACGCCGGCGTCGTCGACGCCGGGATGTCCCAGGGGAAAGGCAAGAAGAAGCGAGCCGCCGCCATCAATTGGGAGCTGCTCGAGAAGCGCATCGCGCGGAGCGCCGAGGCCTACCAGCGCCCCGTCATCCGGAAGAAGATCGTCGAGCTGATCGAGTACTACAACCAGTGCGCCGAAGCGGGGAACCTGCCCGCCATCCCCGGCGCCGTGCTCCTCGTCTCCGAGAAACGGCTCGATTTCAACGCGCTCGGCGGGAACCGCGCCCTCGGCATCCTCCACGTCCCGACCGAGGCGGGCATGCTGCGCGCCCTCGACGGCCAGCACCGCCTGCTCGCGCTGCACCAGCTCGCCGAGACGCGGCCGATCGGCGACGTCCAGGTGCCGGCGGTCATCTTCGACCGGCTCGCGCCCGACCAGGCCGTCGAGATGTTCGTCACCATCAACGCCAAGCATACGAAGCTGAACCCGTCGCACCTGATCAGCCTCGCGGGTCGGCGGCTCTATCCCGACAAGACCCTCGCGACCAGCCACGACATCATCCGCGCGCTCTCCGAGGACGCGGGCTCGCCGCTCCACGGCGAGATCAAGCTCTTCGGGGTCGGCAAAGGCCGGGTCGCACAGGCGCCGCTCGCCGAGGAGCTCAAGAACATCTTCACCTCGGTGCAGGCGCTCGGCGGCCGCGACGCCGACCGCTTCCTCGATCACGCCAAGCGCTTCTTCCTGAACTACTTCAAGCAGATCTCGCACGTCTTCGCGGCGGCGTGGCACGGCCGCAAGTACTCGATCAAGACCGGTATGGCGCTGCGGGCCTTCCTGCGTGTCGTGCCGGACGTGATCGCGGCCGTGAAGGCGAATCGCCGTGACCCGGCCGACGCCAACGCGATCCGCGAGGTCATCGCGCCCTGGGGCGAGACGATCGGCGACTCGCGCTTCGAGACCGAAGCCGAGTGGCGCCAGAAGCTCGCCGGCGGGACGAGCAGCACCGTCGACCAGCTCGCGCGCGAGCTGCGAGGAGCCTTGCGGCGTTGAGCGACCCTGCACCACGGGACCACCGGGCGGGCTTCATCGCGCTCGTCGGACGTCCGAACGTCGGGAAGTCCACGTTGTTGAACCAGGTCGTCGGCACGACGCTCGCCGCCGTCGCCAACAAGCCGCAGACGACCCGGAACCGGATCGTCGGCATCCTGAACCGCCCGCGGGCGCAGCTCGTCTTCGTGGACACGCCCGGCATCCACCACGCGAAGACGCCGATGAACGCCCGCCTCGTCACCACCGCGCGCCAGGCGCTCGGCGATGCCGACGTGGTCGTGCTCGTCCTCGATGCCTCGGCCGGAATCACCGGGGCCGACCGCCACGTCGCCGGCGACGTCCAGGGACGGCCCCACACGGTGATCGCGCTCACCAAGATCGATCTCGTCTCCAAGAGCGCGCTCCTCCCGGCGTGCACGGACGCTCAGGCCCTCCTGTCGAACGCCGAGCTCGTCCCGGTGAGCGGCAAGACCGGCGACAACGTGGAGCGCCTGTGCGAGGTGCTGACGGCGAAGCTCCCCGTCGGGCCGCCGCTCTACCCGCCGGATCAGGTCACCGAGCAGAGCGAGCGCTTCCTCGCCGCCGAAATCGTCCGCGAGAAGGTCATCGCCCAGACGCGCGACGAGGTGCCTTACACGACGGCCGTCGTCGTCGAGGCGTTCCGGGAAGAGCCCGGCCGCAACCTCGTCGTCGTCACCGCCAGCATCATCGTCGAACGCGACAGCCAGAAGGGGATCATCATCGGCGAGCGCGGCCAGCGCGTCCGCGACATCGGCAGAGCCGCGCGCCTCTCGCTGGAGCAGTGCTTCGGCTGCCGGATCTACCTCGAGCTGCACGTGAAGGTGGTACCGGAGTGGAGCAAGAACCCGAGGATGCTCGGTGAGCTCGGGATCTGACGCGCGCGCAGAGGGTCCGCGATGAAGGGACGGGGACGCCTCGATTCCGCGAAGCACGCGACCGAGCGGAAGCGCGAGCGGCGCCGAGGCGGGAAGCCACGGGCCGCGACGCCTCGGCCGCCGAAGGCTCCGCGCTCGCCCGGGGCATCCGTGCCGCGGCCGCGGCGCGACGCCGACGGCGCGCCACGGAATGGCCGCGCCGCGCGGACGGCGCCCGGCGGGGCGGGGTCGGAACAGCGGCCGCCGCGCGCTCCGCGTCCCGAGCGCGCTCCGCGGCGCGAGATCGCGCCCGGCAGCGTCGAGGCGCAGGCGCTCCCGCGGGTCGTGCTCGCGGGCCGCCCCAACGCCGGGAAGTCGTCGCTCTTCAATCGTCTCCTCCGCCGCAGGAAGGCCGTCGTCGACCCGACGCCGGGGGTCACGCGCGACGTCGTCGAGGCCGTCGCCACTTTCGGCGACCGCGCCGTGCTGCTCGTCGACACCGGAGGCTTCGAGGGCGACCACCGCACCGCCGCCGTCGCCACGCCGAGCGCGGATCGCCTCGACCGGGCCGTCCGCGACACGAGCCTCTCCGCGGTCGAGCACGCGGCCCTCGTCGTCTACGTACTCGACGGCAAGTCCGGGCTTTCCGCCGCCGACGAGGCGGCCGCCGCCGAGCTCCGCCGGCGGAGCGTTCCGGTGCTCTTCGTCGTCAACAAGCTCGACTCGCCGGGCCGGCTCGCGCAGGGCTCGGAGTTCTACCGGCTCGGGGCCGACGAGCTGATCCCCGTCTCCGCCGCGCACGGCCACGGCATCCCGGAGCTCGTCGATCGCATCCTCGCGGCGACCCCGGTCGCGTCCGTGGACGGAGAGACGGGCGCCGCCGTCGACGCCATCCGCGTCGCGATCATCGGCCGGCCGAACGCGGGCAAGTCGTCGCTCGTGAACCGCCTCCTCGGCTACGAGCGCGCCATCGTCGACGCCACCGCCGGGACCACGCGCGACGCGCTCGACACGTTGCTCGACGTGGGCGGCACGCGCTACGTGCTCGTCGACACCGCGGGCATCCGCCGCCGCAGCAAGGTCCACGACCCGCTCGAGCGCTCGTCGGTCGGGAGCGCCATCAAGGCGCTCGGCCGCGCCGACGTGGCCGTGTTGGTGATCGATGCCGTCGAAGGGCTCACCACCCAGGACCAGAGGCTCGCCGCGCTGGCGTGGAACGAGGGCCGGGGGCTCGTCCTCGTCGTCAACAAGTGGGACCTCCGCCGCGACGAGAAGCCCAAAGCCTACCTCGAGAACCTCGCGCGCCTCATGCCGACGCTCGAGGGCTTCCCGATGCTGACGATCTCCGCCAGGACCGGCGCCGGCGTCGAGACGGTGCTGCCGGCAGTGAAGCGCGTCGCCGCGGCGCACGCGGCCGAGCTCCAGACCGCGCGCCTCAACCAGGTGCTGATGGAGGCGTTCCGGGCGAAAGAGGCGCCGGCGGTGCGGGGACGCCGCCCACGCATCTACTATGCGACCCAGGTGGGACGCCGACCCCCGACGGTCGTCGTCTTTTCCAGTATCCCCGCAAGCATCCATCCGAGCTACCATCGCTACCTTTCGAACCAGATCGCGAGCGCGTTCCGTTTGAAGGGCACCCCCCTCCGCGTGAGCTTCCGGGCTCGGCACTGACCTCGTCGTCCATGGCGTTCCGCGACACGCTCACCCGCGCCGACCCGTCCGACGACCGCCCGGCCGCCGCTGTCGCCGCTCGCTCGTTCGTCGCAGTCGCGCGGGCGCTCCGCACCGCGGCGACCCGCTTCTACGCCGACGGCTGCCCGACGCTCGCCGCCGCGATCTCGTTCTACGCGCTGCTCTCGCTGATCCCGGTCCTCTTTCTCGTGATCGCGGTCGCCGGGTACGTGATCGGCTCGTCGCAGGACACGTACGGCGCCGTCCTCCGGTGGGTGCGCGAGTTCATCCCGCACCTGAGCGACGACTTCACCCGCAACCTCGAATGGGTCGTGCAGAACCGCGGCCGCCTTTCGTGGCTCGGACTCGGCGCCCTGGTCATCGCGGCGAGCCTCGTCTTCCAGGCGATCGAGTTCGCGCTCGACCGCGTCTTCACCGTCGGCCGCCGGCGCGGCTTCTGGCGCTCGCGCCTCCTCTCCCTGTGCGTCGTCGTCGGCATGGGGCTCGTCATGCTCTTCTCGTTCTACGTCGGCCTGTTGATCCACGCGCTCCGCGCCGACCCGACCCTCGCGCCGCTCGGCCACGACCTCCTCGTACCGCTCGCCAGGGGGCTGCGGGTCCAGTACCTCACGTCGGTCGCCCTCGTCGTCGGCGCTTTCACGCTCTCGCTGCGCGTCTTCCCGCACGCCTACGTCGGCTGGCGGGAGGCGTTCACCGGCGGCTGCATCGGCGCCGGACTCTGGGAGGTCGGACGGCGCATCTTCCTCTGGTACCTGGCGAATCTCGCGCAGTTCTACGTCGTGTACGGCTCGCTCGGCGCGCTCGTCGCCGTGATGGTGTGGATCTACATGTCGGCGACGATCTTCCTCTACGCGGCCGAGGTCGTCGTCGCGCTGCAACGCGCCGAGCACGCGGCCGCCGCGTGATCGCCGTTCGCGTCGTGATCTCCGTTCGCGTGCGGCGGGACGCTCAAGCGATGCCCGCGGCCCGGTACTCGGCGGCATAGCCGACGTAATGCGCCGCCGACGCGCGGAGCGACGCGCGCTCGTCCGCGCGGAGCTCGCGCACGACGCGCGCCGGGTTGCCGAGCACGAGCCGTCCGGGCGGCACCTTCGTCCCCGGCGTCACGAGCGCCCCCGCGCCGACCAGGCAGTCGGCCCCGATCTCGACCCCGTCGAGCACGATCGCCCCCATCCCGACGAGGACGCGGTGGCCGAGCACGCAGCCGTGGACGATCGCGCGATGGCCGACCGTGACGTCGTCGCCGATCGTCACGTCGTGCGCGCCGCCGACGACGTGCACCGTCACGTGGTCCTGGAGATTCGTCCGCGAGCCGATCCGGATCGGCCCGATGTCGCCGCGCACCACCGTGTGGAACCAGAGGCTCGACTCGGGCCCGACGATCACGTCGCCGATCACGACGGCGCTCGCGGCGACGAAGGCCGTCGGGTCGATGCGGGGGGACACGTCGCGGAACGTGGTGATCATGCTGCCGCGCTGCGTATCACGAGCCGCGGGCCGTCCCAATGTTCGCGCCGGCGCTCGGCGCGGCCCGCGCGCTTGTCAGTGCGGGAGACCCTTGTTAGGAAGGGACATGGAAGTCCTCTCCGCCGTTCCCCCACCGCCTCGAAGCCCCGAACGCCCTCGCACGCGCCCGGGGCTTTCGTGTTTCTCGGGTCTCGGCTCGGCCGCGTTGCCCCCCGCCCACGGAGGTCGCCATGGATTGGCGTGAGCTCGAGGAGGGCCTCACCTTCGACGACGTGCTCTTGGTGCCCGCCGAGAGCGAGATCA
This sequence comes from Deltaproteobacteria bacterium, assembly GCA_020848745.1. NCBI lineage: Bacteria > Pseudomonadati > Myxococcota > Myxococcia > Deltaproteobacteria bacterium. The sequence continues at coordinate 6,264 of JADLHM010000143.1, forward strand.
TCCCGAAGGACGCGATCGTCACGACCAAGCTCTCGCGCCACATCACGCTGAACATCCCGCTCGCGTCGGCCGCCATGGACACGGTCACCGAGTCGCGGATGGCGATCAGCATGGCGCAGGAGGGCGGCATCGGCTTCGTCCACCGCAACATGCCGGTCGAAGTACAGGCACGCGAGGTCGAGAAGGTGAAGAAGTCGGAGAGCGGCATGATCGCCGACCCCGTCACCGTCCACCCCGACCAGCGCATCGCCGACGCCCTCGAGGTAATGAAGCAGTTCTCGATTTCCGGCCTGCCGGTCACGCGCGACGGCCGCCTGGTCGGCATCCTCACGCACCGCGACCTTCGCTTCGAGAAGCGGCTCGACCGTCCCGTCTCGGAGGTCATGACGAAAGACAACCTCGTCACCGCGAAGCCGGGTATCTCGCTCGAGCAGGCGAAGGAGATCCTGCACGCGAACCGCATCGAGAAGCTGCTCGTCGTCGACGACGAGCTCCGATTGCGCGGCCTCATCACCGTGAAGGACATCCAGAAGACGACCGATTACCCGAACGCCTGCAAGGACGGGCGCGGCCGGCTGCGGGTCGGCGGCGCGGTCGGCGTCGGACCGGACCGGGAAGCGCGCGTCGAGGCGCTGGTCCGCGCCGGGGTCGACGTGCTGGCGGTCGACACGGCCCACGGCCACTCGAGAAACGTCCTCGACACCGTGCGTGAGGTCAAACGCCAGTGGCCCGACGTGGACGTCGTCGCCGGCAACGTCGGCACGGAAGAGGGCGCCCGCGCCCTCGTGAAGGCCGGCGCCGACGGCGTGAAGGTCGGCATGGGTGTCGGCTCGATCTGCACGACCCGCATCATCTCCGGCGTCGGCATGCCGCAGCTCACGGCCGTGCTCGGCGCCGCGCGCGCCGTCAAGGGCACCGACGTCCCCGTCATCGCCGACGGCGGCGTGCGTTTCTCGGGCGACATCACGAAAGCGATCGCCGCCGGCGCCCACGCCATCATGATCGGCAGCCTCTTCGCCGGCACCGAGGAGAGCCCCGGCGAGACGATCCTCTTTCAGGGCCGCACCTACAAGCTCTATCGCGGCATGGGCTCGATCGAGGCGATGAAGGAGGGGAGTCGAGACCGCTACTTCCAGGGCGACGAGCCCGACATGAAGCTCGTCCCGGAAGGCATCGAGGGCCGTGTCTCCTACAAAGGGAGCCTCGCCTTCAACATCCATCAGCTCGTCGGCGGCCTGAAGGCCGGCATGGGCTACTGCGGTTGCCGCACGCTCGACGATCTCCGCACCAAGACGCGGTTCATGAAGATCAGCTCCGCGGGCATGCGCGAGAGCCACGCCCACGACGTGGTGATCACCAAGGAAGCACCGAACTACCGACTCGAATAGGCGCGAGGATCGCGGCGCTGGCGCCGCGTCTATCACAGCGGCGGGGGGCGCATGATTCTCGTTCTCGACTTCGGCAGCCAGTACACGCAGCTCATCGCGCGGCGCATCCGCGAGCAGCACGTCTACTGCGAGATCCACCCCTACAGCGTCCCGCTCGAGACGGTGCGGAAGCTCGCCCCGGAAGGCATCATCCTGTCCGGCGGTCCGTCGAGCGTGTACGCCGAGGACGCGCCGCTCCCCGACGAGGCCATCCTGGACGCCGGCGTCCCCATCCTCGGCATCTGCTACGGAATGAACGTCCTGAACCACCTCGCCGGCGGCAAGGTCGCGCGCGCGACGCACCGCGAGTACGGCGCCGCCAGGATCACCATCGACGACGCGAGCGACCTCTTCGCCGACATCGCGGAGCTCGTCGACAATTCGACCGTCTGGATGAGTCACGGCGACCGGATGGAGAGCCTCGCCCCCGGATGGAAGGTCATCGCTCACAGCGGCAACTCGCCGATCGCGGCGTGCAGCGACGTCAAGCATCGACGCTGGGGCATCCAGTTCCATCCCGAGGTCCACCACAGCGAGCAGGGCACCATCGTGCTGCGGAACTTCGTCTTCGCCATCTGCGGTGCGAAGCCCACCTGGACCATGGAGAACTTCGTCGACCAGGAGGTCGACAAGATTCGGCGCCAGGTCGCCGACGAGAAGGTCATCTGCGCCCTGTCGGGCGGCGTCGACTCCGCCGTCGCCGCCGCCATCATCGATCGGGCCGTCGGCGCCAAGCTCACCTGCGTGTTCGTCGACAACGGTGTGCTCCGGGCGGGAGAGGCCGAGCGCGTCGCCGAGGCGTTTCGCGGGAGGTTCGGCGAACGCTTGAAGGTCGTCGATGCCCGCAAGCGATTCCTGGACGCGCTGGCGGGCGTCGAGGACCCCGAGGTGAAGCGCAAGACGATCGGCCGGGTCTTCATCGAGGTCTTCGAAGCCGAGGCCAGGAAGATCCCCGGCGTCGCGTTTCTCGCTCAGGGCACGCTCTATCCCGACGTCATCGAGTCGGTCTCGTTCAAGGGTCCGTCCGCCACCATCAAGAGCCACCACAACGTCGGAGGCCTCCCGGAGCGCATGCACCTCACGCTCGTCGAGCCGCTCCGCGAGCTCTTCAAGGACGAGGTCCGCGAGCTCGGCAAGCTCGTCGACGTCCCCGACGAGATCCTCCAGCGCCAGCCGTTCCCCGGCCCCGGATTGGCGATCCGCATCCTCGGCGCGGTCACGGAGGAACGCCTGTTCATCCTGCGCGCCGTCGACACCATCGTCGTCGGCGAGATCAAGGCCGCCGGACTGTACCGCAAGATCTGGCAGTCCTTCGCCGTGCTCCTGCCGGTGAAGACCGTCGGCGTCATGGGCGACGAGCGCACCTACGAGAACGTCATCGCCATTCGGGCGGTGGAGAGCGTCGATGGGATGACCGCCGATTGGGCGCGGCTGCCGTACGATCTGCTCGCGCACCTCTCGAACCGGATCATCAACGAGGTGGCGGGGGTGAACCGCGTCGTCTACGACGTGTCGTCGAAGCCGCCGGCGACGATCGAATGGGAGTAGCGAGTCGTTTCAGAAACGGCCGCCCGACGCGCAAACTCGGTGACGCTCTCCCTTTCGATCGTCCATCTCGCTATACGGAGCTCACTTACAGATCAACGTCGCTTGTGAACTGTTGAACGCGCAGTCTCCAGGCGCAAACGCCGTTTCCCCACAACGTCCTGCTGCGCCGTCGTTTGGTCCCCCGAGCACGACGATTGCACGAAGCGGCTCGTCTCCGCTGACTACCGGGTAGGTTCCTTTGCTTCCCTGAGCCTTGATCGCAACCCGGCCAGGTGCTGTTTTGGCTTTGTCGGCGATCGCCATCTTGGCGATCCCAGCAATCGGATTGCCCGTCGCATCCTTGTACCCCCACTTCTTGCCCGAGCCGGCGAGGCCCCATCCCCGTGTCCCTTTGCCGGCGTATGATCCTCCTGGGAGTCGTACGTCAATGCGCGTCACGCCGCCCGAGTTCTGGACGAGCAGGTGAACCCCCCGAGAGGAAGGATCGAGCGTAGCAAAGAGCGGAGCGCCATCTTGAACGAACTCTCCGGCAAGGGAGAGCTTGTCGTTCAACGGCGTCGTGTCGGTGTTGATCTTGCCCACGATCAGCTTGGCGGGAGGTTTGACGGCGAAATTGCGGGCGCCCGCCACGTTGGTGCAAGGGTCGATCGCGTCACAGGGGCCATCACCATCGGAATCCGCGACGGTCGTGCAGATCGCACCGCAACACGACAAGTTGGTTCCGTTAGCCACGGCCTCGTCGCAGCTCTCGCCGCCATTGGACACGCCGTCGCCACAACTGCCGACTGCGGCAATCGTTCGAACGACGCTGTTCCCGTTGTCGGCGATGAACACTTCGCCGGTCGCGTCGACGGCAACCGACCCCGGACTACAGAGCTGGGCAGCAGTGGCTGGGCCCGCATCGCCGGTGTAGCCGCACGTTCCAATCCCTGCGATCGTCGTGATCAGCCCCGATCCGCCATGCACCAGGAAGACGCGATTCCCCGCTGAGCTTGCGAACACCAAGTTCCCTGCTCCGTCAATCGCGACCCCGAGGGGAACCAACCCACCGGCTGCCGTTGCCGGGATGCCATCACCCACGTAGAGCGTGTCGCCGTTGCCGACGATGGTCGTGATGAGCCCGCTCACCGCGTCGACGCGCCGCACGCGACCGTTGAAAGTATCGGCGATGAACAGGTTTTCGGAGGAATCGAACGCGAGGAACGTCGGGTTGTTTAGCTGTGCCGACGCGGCTGGGCCTCCATCGCCCGAGAAGCCTCCAGGCGCGACGCCAGCGACCATGGTGATGATGCCGGTCACAGCGTCGACCCTCCGCACGCGATTGTTGAACGCGTCCGCGATGAATAGATTGCCTGCGGCATCGACCACGACGCCGCGTGGCCGATTCAGTTGCGCCGCCGTCGCCAACCCCCCGTCGCCGGAAGAGCCCGAAGTGCCGTTGCCAGCGACAGTCGTGATGATGCCCGTTCCGGCGTCCACGCGCCGCACGCGATGATTACCCGTATCGCCAATGAAGATGTTCCCGGTACCGTCCACCGCGACACCGAGGGGTTCGGCGAGCTGAGCTGCGGTGGCGAGGCCGCCGTCGCCACCGAAGCCCAGAACACCGTCGCCCGCAACGGTGGTGATGGTGTTCGACGGATCGACCTTCCGAACACGGTTGTTGGACATGTCGGCAATGAACACGTTGTCCGCCGTGTCCGCAGCGACGGCAAGCGGGCCCGATAGTTGCGCCGCCGTTGCCGGACCGCCGTCACCCGACGTTCCTGACGTGCCAGTTCCGGCGAAGGTGCCGATGTCGTCAGGTCCGGCGCTGACAGTGGCGACGTCGAAGGTGAGCACACTGGCCAGCGCCGCCAACATCACGATGGTGCAGCGCTTCGCCCAGTACGTTGGATGAGGAAATGTCGGCATGGGGAACCTCCGTCTCGGGCAGGAAGGGCTCGGTTGATTCGAGAGGCACAGCGAGATCCTGTCGGCACGCCGTAAACAAGCACCAGAGGCGCGATGCTGAAGATCGGTATCTGTTCGGTGAATCTTTTTTCCACTGCAGCCCTGTAGCGTTGTCGGTGACGGTCCCCTCGCCGTTGTCGACGAAGCGCGGCTGCGCTGGCACAGCCGGGCAGGATCGCGCACACGAACCAGATGTGTCGCTGACAGAACGGGTTCCTAGCACGACCGATCGAGGCGGTGGAAGGAAAATCCTCACTGTGACGAACAGCGATGTCCGACGTCGGACGTTGGTCACGCAGAGAGCGAGCAGACGGCGCAACTGCGCAAATGATCGCCCAAGTAGGGAGGAGCGGCGCCTCCTACCGCCGAAGCGTTCCCCCGCTGCGAGGCGCTGTCGACCTCTTCGAAGGTCGCAGATCACCGGAGTTCGAGGTATCACCGTAACGCAGGCTGGAATCACGAACACGAAGGGGCGCACGCCCAGACCGTTCGTCGGCGCAAACCCGCCGGCGCTCCGGCAGAAGGGTCCCGAGCAAGTGAAAACAATCGTCTTCCTCGTTCTCGTCTACGTCGCCATCGTCGCGGCCTTCGAGTCCCTGATCGGCTTCATCCAGCCGGCCGGCGACGCGACGCTCATCCTCACGACCTTCGAGCCCGACGGTACGGCGCACGACCGCGTGCTCGCGCGCCTCGACACCGACGGGAAGGTGTACGCCTCCGCGAACCACTGGCCGCGCGCCTGGTACCGGCGCGCGCTCGCGAACCCGGACGTGCAGGCGACGCTGGACGGTCGGACGGGGCCCTACCACGTCGTCTCCGTCGCAGGCGCGGAAGCCGAGCGCGTGGAGCGTGAGCATCCGCACAGCATGTGGTTCCGTATCGTGACCGGGTTCCCGCCGCGGCATTTCGTCCGGCTGGATCCGCGTTGACCTCCATCGAACGACGACCGTGGCGCCGCTCAGCACTCCCGGTAGCGCTTGCTCCGCGCCTTGACCGGTGCCAGTAGCGAGAGGTCGTTCTCCGCCACCAGGTATCCCTTCGGGTGCGGCGGCCGCGGCTCCATGCCGATCGCCTGCAGCACAGCGTCCTGCTGGTAGTAGCCGACGTACGTGTGCGGAACGAGCGCGTAACCGAAGCCCTGCGTCGCGACGAGCGCGGCGCGCTCGGCCTCGGTGCACTCGACGAACGGCCGCCCGTGCTGCACGCCCGCCTGCGCGTCGAGATCGCGGAGGCCCTCGACGACCATGGCGCGGAGATCGGGAAGGGAGCGCAGCACGTTCTCGACGTGGGATGCGACACCGGCTGCGCCGCCGCCGGGCAGGCGGCCGTCGGCGCTCGGCGGGATCAGCGCGTCGAGCACGCACGCGAGAGCGCGATGCTGGTCGGCGTTCAGGTCGGAGGCGGTGGTGGCGGTCACGATGCGTACCCTCAATCGAACAGGTTCGCGAGATTCTTCTTCATGGTGTCGGCGACGTAGAGCGCGAGCGCCTGGATGGTGTTGGTCGGATTCACGCCCGCCGACGTCGTAAAGATGCTGCCGTCGATGACGAAGAGGTTCTTCACGTCGTGAGCGCGGCCCCACGCGTTCACGACCGAGGTCTCCGGGTCGGCGCCCATGCGCACGGTCCCCATGAGGTGCCAGCCGGCGAACGGGAGCGGCGCCTGCACCATGAAGTCGGTCGCGCCGGCCGCGGCGAGCACTTCCTTGCCGCGAGCGACGGCGTGCTCGAGCATGGCCTGGCTGTTCTCGGAGAGCCGGTAGGTGATCCTCGGCGCCGGGATGCCGTCGGAGTCCATGATCTCGGAATCGAGGGTGACGGTGTTCGTCTCCTCGGGAAGGTCCTCGCAGATCGCGACCATGCCGGCGTTTCGGTCCCAGAGCTCGTCGAAGGCGCGATGGTGGCCCTCGCCGTGGGGCATACGGCCCGCCGTGAGGCCGATCATTGCGGTCGAGACCGGACCGAAGCCGCGCAGCATCTCGAACGAGTAGCCGCGCGCGAAGCCCCGCGACCGATCGGTCTCGTAGAACTCCTGGCTGATGATGCAGCAGCCGGGAGGCCCCTTGTAGCCCTCGAGGCGCTCGGGGAAGAGGCCGGTCACCAACGCGTACGGATGGAACATGAGCCGCTTCCCGACGAGGCCGCTCCGGTTGGCGAGGCCGTCGGGGAAGGCCTTCGAGCGCGAGTTCAGCAGCAAGCGCGGCGTGCCGACCCCGTTGCACGCAACTACGACGACGTGCGCCCGCTGGCGGCGCTCGACACCGGTCGCGTCGAAGAAGACGACACCGTCGGCCATGCCGTGCTCGTCGACGGTGATCTCGCGCACCCGGCAGTGGGTCTCGACACGGACGCCCTTGCGGATCGCGAGCGGCCAGTAGGTGACGTCGGTCGAGGCCTTGGCGCCCTGCGGGCAGCCCATGAGACACGTGCCGGCGTTGATGCAAGCGGCGCGGCCCTCGTACTCGGCGGTCGTGATCGCGCTGTCGGACGGCCACCAATGCCAGCCGAGGGCGTTGAAGCCGCGCGCCAGTGTTTCGCCGAGCTTCCCGAGGGGCACCGGCGGGAGCGGCACCCGCTTGCCGGGCGGATACATCGGATCGCCGCTCAGCCCCGAAACGCCCATCATGCGCGCGTTCAGGTCGTACCAGGGAGCGAGCGTCGCGTAGTCGATCGGCCAGTCGTCGCCGACGCCGTCGAGCGTCCGCACCTTGAAGTCCGACGGGTGGAAGCGCGGGAAGTGCGCGGCGTAGAGGATCGTGCTGCCGCCGACCGCGTTGAAGTTCGAGATCTGGATCGGCGAGCCCGCGTCGTTGACGGGATAATCCTCGCGCCGGCCGCGGACGTTCGGCGAGAACGCGAAGTCGCCGAACTGGCGCGCTTCCCAGTCGGCGCGCAGGCCCGGGTAGTCGTCGCTCTTCATCCAGCCGCCCTGCTCCAGGCAGAGGACGTTCATCTTGGTCTCCGCCATGCTCCATGCGAAGGCGGCGCCGGCGGCGCCGGCACCGATGATGAGAACGTCGACGGGCTCGACCGACATAGGGTCACGCTGCCTACCACGTGGCGCCCGCGCCCACCAACCTGGCGACGAGAGCCTGCGGCGAGAACGGCCCGATTCAGCGCCGGGCGGCCAATCCCCCCGGCCTCGACGACGCTCCCGCGCATGTCCCGGTCGAGCCCGGGGGGCTCAACTCGCGTGCGCGGCTCTGCTAGACGCCTCCGTTCCGTGACCTCGACCCCGATCATCACCGCGCTCGTCTTCGACATGGACGGGCTCATGCTCGACACCGAGCCCATCTACCGCGCCTCCTGGCAGCGCGCCGCGGCCGAACTCGGTTGGGAGATCACCGACGAGGGCTACGAAGTCTTCCTCGGCCGCCGCACGGAGGATGCCGAGGCGGATCTCGTCCGCATCTTCGGCCCGACGTTCCCGATCGACCGCTTCCACGTACGCTGGCCCGCCCTCTGGCACGAGATCGCGGCCGCGGGCCTCACGGTGAAGCCCGGCGTGCGAACGCTCCTCGCCCTCGCCGCGGAGCGCGGACTGCCGCTCGGGCTCGCGACCTCGACCGAGCGCCGGCTCGCGACGCGCACCCTCGGGTACGGCGGCCTCTCGACGGATCCCTTCCGCGTCGTCGTCACGGGCGACGAGATCGCGCACGGAAAGCCGGCACCCGACATCTACTCGGAAGCGGCGCGCCGGCTCGGCATAGCGCCCGAACGCTGCGCCGCATTCGAGGACTCCGACGCCGGCACGTTGTCGGCGAGCCGCGCCGGCATGACCACGTTCCAGGTGCCGGACATGAAGGCACCGTCGCCCGAGGCGTGCGCCGCCGCTTACCGCGTGCTGCGCTCGCTCGAAGAAGTCCCCCCGCTGCTCATCCCCCTCATCACAAGGAGAGACCCATGATCGGCTACGTCACCCTCGGCACCAACGATCTGCAACGCGCCGCAGGCTTCTACGACGCGCTTCTCGGCGAGCTCGGCGCGAAGCGCGCCATGGAGATGGAGAGATTCATCGCGTGGGCAACCGCCCCGAACACGCCGATGATCGCGGTCATCGAGCCCTTCGACAAGAAACCGGCCACCGTCGGCAACGGCGTCATGGTCGCCATCATGGTGGACAGCGAGGACAAGGTGCGCGCCCTCCATGCCAAAGCCGTCGCGCTCGGCGGCAAGGACGAAGGCGCCCCCGGCTCGCGCGGCCCCGGCTTCTACGCCGGCTACTTCCGCGATCTCGACGGGAACAAGCTGAACGCGTTCGTCCTCGGCTGACCGGGAAGCGGCGCAGCTCCCGCCCGCCGCGGGGGCTGCGCCGGGAAAAAATACTTGCGCGCCGCCGCGGCGAGGCGCATGCTCCCGCTCCATCACGAAGCCCGGTGCGGCGTGACGAAGGAGGGCTAGGGGCGGTTCATGAGCTTCGTTCATCTCCACCTGCACACGCAGTACAGTCTCCTCGACGGCGCCAACAAGATCGCGAACCTGATCCCGCAGGTGAAGAAGCTCGGGATGCCGGCAGTCGCGATGACCGATCACGGCAACATGTTCGGCGCGATCGAGTTCTACAAGACCTGCGTCGCGAACGCGGTGCAGCCGATCATCGGTTGCGAGGTCTATCTGGCGCCGCGCGGCCGCGCCGAGCGCGGCCCGCAGCAGCGCGCCGACGACTACGAGGCGGGCGGCAACTTCCACATGATCCTGCTCGCCATGAACATGCAGGGCTACAAGAACCTCTGCAAAATGGTGAGCCTCTCCTATCAGGAGGGCTTCTACTTCAAGCCGCGTATCGACAAGGAGCTGCTCCGCGAGCTGAACGGCGGGCTGATCGCGACGAGCGGCTGCCTCTCGGGCGAGATCAACCGCGCCTTCGCGGCCGACAACTACGCGCGGGGGCGCGAGCTCGCGACCGAGTATCTCGAGATCTTCGGTGACCGCTACTACCTCGAGATCCAGGACAATCACATCCCGGTCCAGAACACGTGCAACCAGATGCTGAAGGAGCTCGGGAGGGATCTCGGCATCCCGCTCCTCGCCACCAACGACTGCCACTATCTGACGAAGGAGGATGCGCGCGCTCACGAGGTGCTGCTCTGCATCCAGACCGGGAAGACGCTGAACGACCCGGCGCGCTGGAAGTTCGACACGGACCAGCTCTACGTCAAAAGCCTGGACGACCTGCGCGAAGCCTTCAAGGACGTTCCGGAGGCGATCGAGAACACGCTCGAGGTCGCGAAGCGTTGCGACCTCGAGCTCAAGAGCCACGACTACGAGTTCCCGGCCTATCGCACCGACCGGGGCGAGACCCTCGATCAGCGGCTCGACAAGGCGGCGCGGACGGGCTTGGAAGAGCGCCTCGCCGCCGGCTGCGGCGTCGGCAAGGAGCCCATCACCGGCGACGCGGCGCAGCCCTATTGGGACCGGCTCGAGTTCGAGCTCCAGAGCATCAACAAGCTGCAGTTCGCCGGCTATTTTCTGATCGTCTCCGATTTCATCAATTGGGCAAAGGGAGCGGGCATACCGGTCGGACCAGGGCGAGGCTCCGCGGCGGGCTCGCTCGTCGCGTACGCGCTCCGGATCACCGACCTCGATCCGCTACCCTACAAGCTGATCTTCGAGCGCTTCCTGAACCCGGGCCGCAAGTCGATGCCCGACATCGACGTCGACTTCTGCTACGAGCGCCGCGAAGAAGTCATCCGCTACGTACGCGAGAAGTACGGCGAGGACCGCGTCGCCGGCATCATCACGTTCGGGACCCTGAAGGGGAAAGCCGCCATCAAAGACGTCGGACGCGTCCTCGAGTTCTCGTACGGCGAGACCGACAAGATGGCGAAGCTCTACCCCGCGCCGGTCCAGGGAAAGGATTACCCGCTCGAGAAGGCGCTCAAGATCGAGCCGAGGCTCGGCGAGATGCGCGACCGCGGCACCGACCGCGAGCGCGAGCTCTTCGACTACGCGTTCCGGCTCGAAGGCCTCATGCGGCACGCCTCGCGTCATGCCGCCGGCATCGTGATCGCGAACCGGCCGCTCTCGGAGTACCTGCCGCTCTTCGTCGACAAGGAAGGCGCGGTCCTCACGCAGTACTCGATGAACGACGTCGAATGGATCGGTCTCATCAAGTTCGACTTTCTGGGCCTGAAGACCCTGACCTTTCTCGCCGACGCCGTGGCGATCATCCGCGCCCGCCGCCCCGAGGCGCACGACCTCGATCTCGCGAAGCTGCCGCTCGACGACCCCAAGACCTACAAGCTCCTCGCGAAGGGCGACACCGTCGGCATCTTCCAGATGGAGTCCGGCGGCATGCGGAAGATGATCACCCAGCTCCGGCCGAGCCGCTTCGAGGATCTGATCGCCGCGCTCGCGCTCTTCCGGCCCGGTCCGCTCGACAGCGGCATGGACCAGGACTTCATCAAGCGGAAGCACGGCAAGGAGAAGATCGTCTACGATCACCCGCTCCTCGAGGGCGTGCTGAACGAGACGTACGGCACGATGATCTACCAGGAGCAGGTCATGCAGATCGCCCAGGTACTCGCCGGCTACTCGCTCCAGGACGCAGACAATCTCCGCAAGGCGATGGGCAAGAAGAGGCCGGAGGAGATGGACAAGGAACGCGACCGCTTCCAGAAGGGAGCGGTCGGGCAGGGCATCAAGGCGGAGCTCGCGGCGCGCATCTTCGAGCAGATGGAGAAGTTCGCGGCATACGGTTTCAACAAGTCCCACAGCGCGGCCTACGCGCTGATCTCCTTTCAGACCGCGTACCTCAAGGCGCACTACCCGACGGAGTTCATGGCGGCGCTCCTCTCCCTCGAGATGGGCGACACCGACAGCACCTACAAGAACATCGCCGAGTGCCGGACCCACGGCATCGCGATCCTGCCGCCCGACATCAACGAGAGCGGCGAGAGGTTCACGGTGACGGCGCCGCACGGCGGCACGAGCAAGGGCATCCGCTTCGGCCTCGGCGCCGTGAAGGGCGTCGGGTCGAAAGCAATCGAGATCATCCAGAAGGCGCGGGACGAGGGCGGCCCGTACAAGGACCTCTCCGACTTCTGCAACCGCGTCCGCGGCCAGCAGATCAACCGCCGCGTGCTCGAGTCGCTGATCAAGTGCGGGGCCTTCGACTCCCTGCATACGTCACGCGCAACCGTGCTTTCGGAGGGCGAGATGGGCGCAACGTCCTATCTCGACCGCGTGATGCAATGGGCCGCGACCGCCGGCGAGGCGGCCGGGCAGATCACGCTCTTCAAGCTCGACAGCGTGGCGCCGCCGAAGCCGCCTGCCAACGTGGCGGAGTGGACCGACAAGCAACGCCTCTCGGCCGAGAAGGAGACCGTCGGCTTCTACATCACGGGCCACCCGCTCGATAAGTACGACAACGACCTGCGTCGCCTCGTGAGCGCCGCCATCGCCGACCTCGGCGGCCGGCAGAACGGCGAGCAGATCAAGGCGGGCGGCGTCGTCCACACGCTCAAGCTCAAGAACAACAAGAAGGGCGACCGTTACGCGACCTTCAACCTCGAGGACAAGAGCGGCACGATCGAGGTGATCGTGTGGCCCGAGGCCTTTCGCAAGTACGAGCCCCGCATCGTCTCCGACGAACCGATCTACGTCGCCGGCAAGCTCGAGGTCGGCGAGGATCGCTGCCAGATCATCGCCGACGAGATCGGCGCGCTCGCCGACATGCGCTTCAAGAACGCGAAAGAGATGTGCCTGGTCTTCCAGGAAGGTCTCACTCCCGAGCGCGCCGAGGCGCTGTCGCGGACGCTTCAGGCGCACCCCGGGAACCGCGCCGTCACCCTCCAGGTGATGGACGACGACCAGAGCATCGTCGCCAATGTGCGGCTCCCGAAGTTCAAGGTGTCGCCGAGCGAGAAGCTCGCCGACGCGGTCGAACGGCTCGGAGCCCGTATCAACTACATCCAGTAGACGTATCGAGGATGGCGATCGACACCGTCTTCCTCGACGCCGGCGGCGTGCTGGTCTTCCCGAACTGGCATCGCGTCGCCGAGGCGCTCGCGCGCCACGGCCTCGCGACGACCGGAGAGGCTCTGGCCGCCGTCGAGTGGCGCGCCAAGCACGAGGTCGACACCGGCGCCGCGGGGCAGTCCGACCTGGTGCGTGGCTGGCTCGTGTTCGGCCGCGTCTTCGCGCACGCGGGCGTGACCCGCGGCGGCGCGATCGATCCCGCCGTCGCCCGCGCGATCGATCGCGCGATCGGCGACCTGCAGCGGTACCACGCGGACCACAACCTCTGGGAACGCGTACCGCCGGACGTCGTCCCGGCGCTCCGGCGTCTGCGTGCCGCTGGCCGGAAGCTCGTCGTCGTCTCCAACGCCAACGGACGCATGCGAGCGGCGCTCGATCGGGTCGGCATCGGCCCGCACGTCGACCTCGTGATCGACTCGTTCGAGGAGGGGGTAGAGAAGCCGGATCCTCGGATCTTCACACGCGCTCTCGATCGCGTCGGCGCACGACCCGCCACCACCCTGCACGTCGGCGACCTCTTCCACACCGACGTCGTCGGCGCACGCGCCGCGGGGCTCCGAGCCATCCTCCTCGACATGGCCGACCTCTACCGCGATGTCGATTGCGAGCGCGTGCGGTCCCTCGCCGAGCTCGCCGACCGGCTCGACGGCTGGCCCTCGCGTCCGTAGGGAAAGGCGCCGACCGGCGGCGCGCCCGCTTCCGCGCGCGACCCGTGCGGCATCGCGAACCCGCCGGTTTCGTTTCGCACGATCCCTATGTCAGGATGCCCACGATGAAGGGGGGCACGCGGGACGTCGGACGACCGATCGAGCGCGCGGTGCTGGTCGGGGTCGATACCGGCGGCCCGCGTCAGGACGGCGCGAGCATCGGCGCGGACGAATCGCTGCGGGAGCTCGAGCGCCTCGCGCGGACCGCAGGCGTCGAGCCAGCCGCGATCCTCCACCAGAACGTGCGTCAGATCAGCCCCGCAACGTACATCGGGAAGGGCAAGGTCGAGGAGCTGACCGAAACCGTCAAGGCGCTCGGCGCGTCGACCGTCCTGATCGACGAGAACCTGTCTCCGGGGCAGCAGCGCACGCTCACCGAGCGCATCGGGGTGAAGGTCCTCGACCGGAGCCAGCTCATCCTCGACATCTTCGCGGCCCGCGCGCGGAGCCTCGAGGGCAAGCTGCAGGTGGAGCTCGCGCAGCTCGAATACATGCTGCCGCGCCTCACCCGGGCCTGGACCCATCTCTCGCGCCTCGGCGGCGGCGGCGTCGGCACGCGCGGCCCCGGCGAGACGCAGCTCGAGGTCGATCGGCGGCGCGTGCGCGAGAAGATCGTGCGCTTGAAGCGCCGGATCGCCGAGGTGGAACGGACGCGCGAGCTCCATCGCAAAGAGCGCGCCGACGTACCCTACGTGACGATCGCGCTCGTCGGCTACACCAACGCGGGGAAGTCGACGCTCATGAACGCGCTCACCGACGCCGGCGTCCTGGTCGAGGACAAGCTCTTCGCGACGCTCGATCCGACCGTGCGCCGGCTCGATCTGCCGGGCGGCGAACGCGCCCTCCTGGTCGACACGGTCGGCTTCATCCACCGCCTGCCGCACCAGCTGATCGAGGCGTTCAAGAGCACCCTCGAGGAGGTGCGCCGCGCCGATCTGCTCCTGCACGTCGTCGACGCGACGAACCCGGAAGCGGAGCAGCAGATCGCCATCGTCGAGCGCGTCCTCGACGAGATCGGCGCCGGCACGACCCCCACGATCCTCGCCTGGAACAAGATCGATCGCGCGGGAGAGGGTGCGGCGCCGCCGCGGGACGTGGCGGCGCATCCGCAGATCGTCGGCGTCGCCGCCATCTCGGCCGCGACCGGCCGGGGCCTTCCCGACCTCCTCGCGGCGATCGAGCGCCGGCTCGACCGCGAACGGGTGCGGATCGAGGTGACGATCCCCGCGAGCCGCGGCGACCTGCTCGCGTGGGTGCACCGCGCGGCGAAGGTCGTGCACGAGCACTACGAGGACGGCGCGGCGCGGGTGACAGCGCTCGCGAGCCCGAAACTCGCGGGGCAGCTCCGGAAGGAGCTCGAGGTGACGGCGTGCTCAACGTCCCCAACGTCCTGACGCTCGTCCGCATCCTCACGATCCCCGCGTTCCTCATCCTGCTCACGAATGGGCGGCCCGGGATGGCGCTCGCGGTCTTCGTCGCCGGCGGCATTACCGACGCGCTCGACGGCGCGATCGCGCGCCTCACGAACACCAAGACGGAACTCGGCGCGATCCTCGATCCGCTCGCCGACAAGCTCCTCTTGTTGAGCTCGTTCTGCGTGCTTGCGCTCATGGATCTCGTGCCGAACTGGCTCACGGTCCTCGTGCTCTTCCGCGACGTCTTCCTCCTCGTCGGCTACTTCTTCCTCTTCGTCTTCACCGGCGAGTGGATCGAGGTGCGCCCAAGCGTCGTCGGCAAGGTGACGACGTTCTTCCAGCTGGCCTCGGTCACGATCGTGCTCGTGAGCGTTTCCTGGCCCGAGGCGATTCCGCCGCCCGCCCGCCTCATGCTCTTCGTCGGAGCGGCGACCTTCACCGCGCTCTCGGGACTCCAGTACATGGCGCGCGGCCTCCGGTGGCTGAGCGTTCGCGACAGCGACGGCTGATCGCCCTTCGCGTGGCGGGGTCGCTCAGGTATGGTGCGCGTGTGCCTCGTCCCGCGATGCAGACGCTGCTGCCGACCGTCATCGAAGCCGGCGAGCTCGCGCGGAGCTTCTTCCGCAACGTCACCGCCGAGCGCAAGGCCGACCAGACGCTGGTGACCGCGGCCGACCGCGCCGTCGAGGAGTTCCTGACGCCGCGGATGTCGGCGCTCCTCCCCGGCGTTCGCGTCCTCGGCGAAGAGTTCGGCGCAACCGGCACGAGCGGCGCCGAGTACACGCTCACGCTCGATCCGATCGACGGCACCGCGGCCTTCATCTCCGGTCTGCCGACGTGGTGCATCACCCTCGGACTCCTCCGCCACGAGATCGCGGTCGGCGGCGTCACCTACCTCCCGATGACGGGGGAGACCTACCTCGCGGACGAGGACGTCGCGGAGTGGAACGGCCGCTCGATCGTGCGACGGACCGGGGCGGCGGGGGAGGGCGACCTCTTCATGCTCACGCACTCG
The DNA here is from genome assembly GCA_020848745.1 of Deltaproteobacteria bacterium. Taxonomy (NCBI): domain Bacteria; kingdom Pseudomonadati; phylum Myxococcota; class Myxococcia; species Deltaproteobacteria bacterium. The sequence continues at coordinate 22,308 of JADLHM010000143.1, forward strand.
GAGTACCATCGGAGTGAGGCGCGCCGCTTCCCGGGCAAGATCCGTTCGCTCGGCTCGACCGCCTACCACATGGCCCTGGTCGCACGCGGCGCCGCGGTCGCCGCGATCCTCGGCCGTCCCCGCCTCTGGGACGTCGCCGCGGGCGCCGCGATGCTGCGCGCCATCGGCGGCGAGCTGCGCTACCGGTCGGGCGCGGTCGCCGACCTCGGCGCGCTCCTCGGCGGCGAGCGGGCGCGGGATCAGCTGGTCGCGGCGGCGCCCGGCATGATCGACGAGATCCTGAAGCTGGTCGGGCCGACGCCATGAACCTCGCCGGGCGGACGGCGCTCGTGACCGGCGCCGCGCGCCGCCTCGGTCGCGCCATCGCCGAGGATCTTGCCGACGGGGGAGCGCGCGTCGCCGTCTGCCATCGGACGTCGACGTCCGAGGCCGAGGCGGTGATCGCCGGCATCCGCGCGGCCGGCGGGACCGCCGAAGGCTTCACCGCGGACCTCGCCGATCCACGGGCCGTCGAGCGCCTGGCGGCCGACGTGACCGACCGGATGGGGCCGGTCGACGTGCTCGTCAACAACGCCTCGGTGTTCTACCGGACGCCCCTCGAGACTCTCGACGTCGAAGCATGGGACGCCGTCATGGCGGTGAACCTCAAGGCGCCCTACCTGCTCTCGCTCCTCCTCGGACGCGCCATGCGCGCGCGCGGCACGGGCAAGATCGTGAACCTCGCCGACATCGCCGCCGAGCGGCCCTATCCCGGCTACCTGCCGTACAGCGTCTCGAAGGCCGGCATCGTGGCGCTGACACGCGCGCTCGCGCTCGATCTCGCGCCCGCGGTGCAGGTGAACTGCGTGGCGCCGGGCCCCGTTCTCGAAGCGATCGACGGAACGCCCGCCGCGACCGCGGCGATCGTCCGGCGGACACCGCTCGGCCGCCTCGGCGACGCGCGCGACGTCGCCGCGGCGGTGCGCTTCCTCGTCGCGGGCAGCGACTTCGTGACCGGCACGACGGTCGTCGTCGACGGAGGGCGGACGCTCGACTGAGCGGCCGGACGGAGCGTGCGCTATCTCGTCGGCCGGCTCGCCTGGGCGCTCGTCATCCTCCTCGGCACCACCTGGATCACCTTCGCCATCGTCTTTCTCGTCCCGGGCGACCCGGCACGTGTCGTCGCCGGACCGCGCGCCGACGCGACGACGCTCGCGACCATCCGCCACGAACTCGGGCTCGACCGCTCGCTGCCGGCGCAGTACGGCCGCTACCTCTGGCGGCTCGCGCGCGGCGACCTCGGCCGCTCCTACGCGAACCGGCAGCCGGTGGCCGCCACGCTCGCCCGCCGCCTGCCCGCGACCGCGGCGCTCGCCGCCGCCGGCCTCGCGATCGCGCTCGTCGTGGGGCTCGTCGGCGGCCTCACGACCGCGCCGTTCGCGGGCCGCTTCGTCGACCGGGCCGCCCTCGTCGGCGCGCTGGCGGTCCTCTCGGCCCCCGTCTTCTGGCTCGGCATGATCGCGCTCTACTGGCTCGGGTTCCGCTGGCGGCTCGTGCCGCTCGGAGGCGCCGGGACCGTGCGCCACCTGCTGCTCCCGGCGCTGGTCCTCGGGGTCGGGACCGGCGCGTACTATGCGCGCCTCCTGCACACGAACCTGCAGGACGTGCTCGCGCTCGACTACGTGCGCGCCGCGCGCGCCCGCGGCGTCGGCCCGGTGCGTCTCCTCGCCGTCCACGCGCTCCGCAACGCCGCCTTGCCCCTCCTCACCATCGTCGGACTCGACTTCGCGGCGCTCATGAACGGCGTCGTGCTCACCGAGACCGTCTTCCACTGGCCCGGGCTCGGTCGGCTGGCCTTCGACGCCGTGCTCGCGCTCGACGTTCCGGTCATCATGGGCACGGTCCTGCTGAGCGCGGCGCTCGTGGTCGCCACGAACCTCGTCGTCGATCTTCTCTACCGGATCGTCGATCCACGCATCCGCCTCGGATGAGGGCAGGGATGCGACGGGGGCTCCTCGGGGTCGGGCTTGCGATGGGCGCGCTGCTCGTCGCAGTCGCCATCGCCGGGCCGCCGCTCGCTCCCTACGACCCAACGGCGCCGGTCGCGCCACAGCTCGCCGAGCCCTTGCCGCCGGGCGCGCCCTTCTGGCTCGGCACCGACGATCTCGGTCGTGACGTGCTCTCGCGCCTTCTCCACGGCGCGCGCATCTCGCTCCTGGTCGGTATCGTGGCGATGATCGTGACGATGGGGATCGGCACGGCCGTCGGGCTCGCGGCGGGCTACTTTGGAGGCGCCGCCGACGTCCTGCTGATGCGCTGCACGGACGTGATGCTGGCCTTTCCGGGTCTCCTGCTCGCGGTCGCGCTCGTCGCGGTCATGCGGCCGAGCGTGTGGACGATCTTCGTGGTGATCGGGCTCGTCAGCTGGACCGGCGTGGCGCGCGTCGTTCGGAGCGAGACGCTGTCGCTCCGCGAGCGGGACTTCGTGCTCGCGGCGCGCGCGATGGGCGCGAGCCACGGGCGCATCGTCGCTCGCCACGTCCTGCCGAACGTCGCCCCGACGCTCGTCGCGATCGCGGCGCTCAGCACCTCGGGAACGATCCTCCTCGACGCCGGCCTCAGCTTTCTCGGCATCGGCGTCCCGCCGCCGACGCCGACCTGGGGCCGGATGATCCAGGAGGCCTCGACGTACTACCGGGTCGCGCCCTGGCTCATGGCCTTTCCCGGGCTCGCCGTGCTGTACGCGGTGCTGGCGTTCAACCTGATCGCGTACGGGATCGCGGAGCGCGGAACGCCCACGCGATGACCGAGCGGCGATGATCGAACGGCGGCGCCTGCGCGCCCTCGCAGCGCTTCTCGGAGTCGCCGCACTCGCCTCGTGCTACCGCGACCCGGCCCTCGAATGGCCGCCGCGGAACCCCGGGTCGCAACGCGGCGGGGTGCTGCGACTCGCCGCGCCCGACGACGTCCCGACGCTCGACCCGGCGCTCGGCTACGACTCGCGCTCGTGGACGTACGAGCTACACCTGTTCGAGACGCTCGTCACCTACGACGACGACAGCCGCCTCGTCCCCGCGCTCGCCGAGGACTGGAGCGTCACGGACGACGGCCGCACCTACCGCTTTCGCCTGCCTGCCGGCGTCACGTTCTCCGACGGGAGCCCGCTCACCGCTGCCGACGCGGTCGGCAGCCTGGAGCGCGTCCTCGATCCCAAGACCCGCTCGCAGGGCGCCGAGTACTACCGTGGGATCCGCGGCGCGGCCGACTACGTCGAGGGCAGGGCGCCGCGCGTCGCCGGCCTCGCAGCCCCGGACGCGACGACGCTCACCATCACGCTGGAGCAGCCGGATCCGCTTTTCCTCCACAAGATGGCGCTCCTGTTCGCGGCGGTCGTGCCGGCGGAGTACGCGCGCCGGCTCGGCGACGACTTCACCGACCAGCCGATCGGCAGCGGACCGTTCGTGCTGCGCGAATGGCGGCGCGGCGAGCGCCTCGTGCTCGCACGCAACCCCCGTTACCGGCGAGCCGACCGGCCGTTCCTCGACGGCATCGTCGAGCAGTCCGGGGTGAACAGTGAGCTCGCCTGGCTGAAGTTCCTGAGCGACGAGATCGACGTCTCCGGAATCCCGCCCGCGGACTTTCCCTCGATCCGCCGGGCGGCCGACGCCGAGCGCCCCGGGCGCCTCGTGAGCGGCGTCACCCTGATCACGAACTACCTGGGATTCAACTGCCAGATGCCGCCCTTCGACGATCGCCGGGTCCGCCAGGCGCTGAACTACGCCGTCGACAAGGAAGACGTGATCGCGCTCCTGAACGGCCGCGGCACCGTGGCGAAGGGCATGGTACCCCCTGGGATGCCGGGCTACACGCGCGACGCGACCGGCTACCCGTACGACCCCGCGCGCGCGCGCGCCTTGCTCCGCGAAGCCGGGCGGGAGGCGGGCTTCGCGACCGAGCTCTGGACGCAGAGCAGCGACCTGGACCTCAAGATCGGGCAGAAGGTGCAGCACGACCTCGCCGCCGTCGGCGTGGCGATGGAGATCAAGCAGGTCGCGTGGAGCGCGTTTCTCGAGGCGGTCCGCCAGCCGAAGACGGTGCCGCTCTTCGACCTCGCATGGTCGGCCGACTTTCCCGATCCGAGCAACTTCCTCGACGTGCTCTTCCAGTCGAGCCGCGTCGACGCGAACAACCACACGTTCTACGCCAGCCCGGCGTTCGACCGGATGCTGGCGCGCGCGCAGCGCGTCGTCGAGCCGGCGGCGCGCAATCTCGCCTATGCGGAGGCCGAGCGCCTCCTCGTCGACGACGCGCCCGTGATCTTCCTCTACCACCCGATCGCCTACGTCATGCTGCAACGCCGTGTGCAGGGGTACACGATCCATCCGCTCCTGCCCTCACGCTTCATCGACGTATGGCTCGACTCCGAGCCGACCGCTGCTCAGGGCACGAGCGCGGGCTCGTAGCGACGCGTACAGGGCGGCCCGTCGGCGAACCAGTGCGCCCAGCGGCCGGCGTCGTCGAGAAAGAGCAGCGACGACGAGCGCGTACCGAAGGGCCCCGCGTGGACGCAGAGCGCGCCGAGCGCGTCGGGGAGGCGCGGATCGAGCGTCAGGGTGTGGTCGGCGACGATCGCGTGCAGCGCGGCGCGAAAAGCCTCGACGTCCCGGTCCCGCTTGAAGGCGTCGCCGGCGGCCGCGAAGCGAACGTGCGAGCGCGCGATCTTCGGACACGTCGGATCGTCCACGTCGAGGTTGCTGACGAGGTGGAGGCCGCGTGTGAGCGTCGTGATCCGCATCTCGTCGTCGTGGTTCTGGGCGACCCAGGCCTCGCTGCGATCGGCGACCAGGAGGTTGAAGGCATTGTAGGCGTCGCCGCGAAGCGCCCCGATCACCGCCCGCGCGCCGCCGGCGGACCCCGTTCCCAACGCGACGAGCGGAAGCTCGCCGCGCGAACGTCTGGTCGGAACGGGCGCATCGCCGGTGCGGCGATTGAGGAGCCCGGCGGTGACGCCGTCCGCGGAGATGGCGAGCCACGTGCCGCCGGCACGGAGATCCCGCCCGCCCACGGCGCGCGGCGCGGTCGCGAGCAGCGCCGGTCCGGTCGCTTCGCGCGCCAGGAACTCGTCGCGGTTGGCGGCGATCACGAGCGGGAAGCCCGGGAGCGAGCGCACGTAGATCGCGAGGGTGCACATGACGAGTCGGTATACACAATTGTCCGAGCGACACCCCCATGGTAGCGTCCGCGCGCATGTTTTCGTCGATCGAGGACGTCATCGGGCGCTTCGCGGGGCGGCAGTACATCTGCAATCGCACCATCGCGACCGTCGTCTACCTGGCGAGCCAGCTGCGCAAGCCGATCCTCGTGGAGGGTCCGGCCGGCGTCGGCAAGACCGAGCTCGCCAAGGCGCTCGCCGGCGCCCTCGGCCACGAGCTCATCCGTCTCCAGTGCTACGAAGGCCTCGACGAGTCCAAGGCGCTCTACGAGTGGGAGTACGCGAAGCAGCTCCTCTATACCCAGATCCTGAAGGACAAGATCGGCGAGGTGATCGCGGGAGCGCAGGGCTTGAAGGAAGCGGTGGACCGGGTCGCGCGGCAGGACGACGTCTTCTTCTCGGAACGCTTCATCGTGCCGCGGCCGCTCCTGCGCGCCATCACGTCGCCGACGCCGCTCGTGCTGTTGATCGACGAGATCGACAAGGCCGACACCGAGTTCGAGGCATTCCTCCTCGAGGTGCTCTCGGATTTCCAGGTGAGCGTCCCCGAGCTCGGCACGATCAAGGCGAAGCACGTGCCGCTCGTCGTGCTCACCAGCAACAACGCCCGCGAGATGTCGGACGCCCTGAAGCGCCGCTGCCTGCACCTCTACATCGATTTTCCGGACAAGGAGCAGGAGCGCACCATCATCCTCCTGAAGGTGCCGGGCGTCGCGGAGCGACTCGCCCACGAGGTCGTCGACGCCGTGCAGGCGATCCGCAAGCTCGACCTCAAGAAGACACCGAGCATCAGCGAGACGCTCGACTGGACCCGTGCGCTCATGCTTCTGAACGTCGACACGCTCGACGCCGCCCTCGTCGACGATACGCTCAGCACCATACTCAAATACGAGGGGGATATCCGGAAGGCGCACGCGGAGCTGAAGGAGCATGTCGCGAAGGCGCGCGCCAAGATCGCAACGCCGCCGGTGGTCGCGTCCGACAAGGACGTGCTCCACTAGTCGGGGCACGCGAGGGCAGGGCGCACGGCGGTGGACGAGACGATCATCAGCTTCGTCGGACTGCTGCGCCAGAACGGCGTCCGGGTCTCGTTCGCCGAGAGCATGGACACGTTCCGCGCCCTCGACCTGGTCGGGCTCGGGTCGCGACTCGGCGTGAAGGACGCGCTGCGCGCGACGCTCGTGAAGCGCGCCGTCGACCTCCCGACCTACGACCACCTCTTCGACCTCTACTTCTCCGGCGTCGGCGAGATCGTAAAGAGCGGCGCGTCGCGGTCGATGGAGGCCCTCGATCTCGACCCCGCCGAGTACCAGAAGCTCCTCGAGGACCTCGCACGGTTCCTGGACGAGCAGGGCTTCGAGCCGTCCGAGCTGACGCGCGCGCTCCTCGATCAGGACACGGCGCGCCTCGAACGGTTGCTCCGCGACGCCTCGCAGCGCGCCGGCGTGGCGCGCATCGAGCGCGCGTTCCAGGAGGGGCAGTTCTCGCAGGGCATGCAGCAAGCGCTCGGCGTCGGCGACGTCGCGCGCGAGCTGCAGCAGATCAGCGACGCGCTCGGGGCGGGGACGCCGGATCCCCGGCGCCAGCAAATGGGCCGCTTCGTCGACCGCCGCCTGCAGGAGCTCCAGGAGATGATCCGTCGGCTGGTGCGGGGCGAGCTCGAGCAGCGCGACGTCGGACAGCTCGATGCCGCCCGCATGCAGCAGCTCGCCGAGAAGAGCTTCTACTATCTCTCAGAAGACGAGATCCGTCGCATGAAGGAGGCGGTCACCAAGCTCGCGCAACGCCTGAAGAACGTCCTCGCGGTGAAACGCCGCAGCGCGCGCAAGGGCGCGTTCGACGTGAAGGACACGCTCCGTAGGAATCTCCAGTACGGTGGCGTGCCGTTCAAAATCCGCTTCGACCGACGCAAGCGCGTGAAGCCGCAGGTCGTCGTGCTCTGCGATGTATCCGATTCGGTACGCAACGTCTCGCGCTTCATGCTGCAGTTCGTCTACTCGCTCCAGGACCTGTACTCGAAGGTCCGCTCTTTCATCTTCGTGAGCGACATCGGTGAGATCACGAAGCTCTTCGAAGAGAACGAGATCCACCAGGCCATCGACCAAGCGATCCGCGGCAACGTCATCAACGTCTACGCGCACTCGGACTTCGGGCGCGCCTTCCGCATGTTTCATCGCGAGCATCTGGCGGCGATCACGCGCCACACCACGGTGATCATCCTGGGCGACGCGCGGAACAACTACAACGTGCCGCACGAATGGGTGCTCAAAGAAATCAGGCAGCGCGCGAAACAGCTCGTCTGGCTCAACCCCGAGAACCGCATGACGTGGGGATTCGGCGACAGTGAGATGGATCGCTATCAGCCGTACTGCGACGTCGTCGAAGAGTGCCGTAACCTGAATCAGCTCTACCGCGTCGTGGACCGCATGGTGGTCGGCTGAGCGTGCGCCGCGCGCCCGCGACCGCATCGGGGATTGACGTTCCGGACCCCTTTTGGCAACAATGCCCCGGTCGTTCGAGCGAGGCATGAGCCGCGAAAATTTCATCCAGATGACGGTCGGCGGCCTCACGCTCGATCCCGTCACCAAGACGCCCATCGTCATCCTCAAAGACCCCGACAACAAGCTGAACCTGCCCATCTGGATCGGCCTGCTCGAAGCCACCGCCATGGCCACCGAGCTCGAGGGCATCAAGATGGCACGCCCGATGACCCACGATCTGCTGAAGCGGATCATCGGCGACCTCGACGCCACCGTCGAGCGCATCGAAGTCACCGACCTCAAGGACAACACCTATTTCGCGTTGATCTACCTCCACATCGGTGACCGCGAGGTCACGATCGATTCGCGCCCGAGCGACGCCATCTCGCTCGCGCTGCGCACCAAGAGCCCGATCTGGGTCGCGAAGAAGGTGCTCGAGGCCTCCAGCGTCCTGCAGCAGATGGAAGAGGGGAAGGAACAGAACCTCTCCAACGTCTCGCGGGACAAGTGGGCCGAGATCCTCGAGAAGATGGCCCCCGAAGACTTCAAATACAAAATGTAACGGCCGCGAGCGCATGGAGCGTCCGCCCGATGGACGTTCCGCCGCTTCGCCGATCGGAGACCCGTGGCGCGCACCGAACAACGACTCACCCGGAAGGACCTGCGTCAACCCGACGAGTTCCAGACGCTCAGCCGTCAGGCGCTCGAGTTCGTCGAGGCCAACCGCACGGCGGTCACGGCGGCGCTCGCCGCGCTCATCGTCTTGCTGCTCGCGATCGTCTCCTATCGCATGATCAGCCAGAGTCGCGAAGCCAGCGCCTCGGTCGCCTACACGGAAGCGCGCGCGCTCCTGACCGACAAGAAGTACGGCGACGCCGCGGTCAAGTTCGAGGACGTCGCGAGCCGCTACGGCGGCACGAGCTACGGCCCGCTCGCGATCCTCGAGCGCGGCAATGCGCTCTTGCTGGCCGATCAGGCCGCCGACGCCGTGGCCGCCTACGAGAAGTTCCTGCGCAGCGCGCCGCCGACGGACTACCTGCGCCAGCTGGCGCACACCCGGCTCGGATACGCTCAGGAGAAGCTCGGGAAGCCGGCCGACGCCGAGCGCGCCTTCGCGACCGCGGCTTCCGAGCCCGGACCGTTCGGCGCCGAGTCGCTCTTCGGCGCCGCCCGCAACGCCGAGGCCGCCGGCAGCGCCGACAAGGCGAAGGACCTGTACACACAGCTCCTCGAAAAGCATCCGGCATCCGAGTACCGCGACGTCGCGAGCGCGCACCTGACCGCGCTCGGCGGCACCGTGCCCGCCGCGAAGGCCGCGCCCGACGGCGCCGCGGTGGTCCGCACCGAGTAACGGCTCCGCGCCGCGGAACAGACGCTTTAGGGCGTTCTGCGACCGCGATGCCCCTCCTCCGAGCCACAATCGCAACGTCCGATAAGCAGGATTATGTCAACTCGGAACCCACGGAGCTCCGCATACCGCCATTCGGATCCCCTTCTACGACCCCGTCGCCGCGAACAGGCCGTTGAGCTCGGCGTACGGCACCGCGCCCTCGAAGAGCCCGGCATCGCCGCCGTCGGCGAGCAGCCGTGCCGCGAGCCGCCGTGTCAGGCCGTGGACCGCCTGGGCGATCGCCGCGCCGGCGCTCACCCGGCGAACCCCGAGCGCCGCGAGGGTTGCGATCGGCGGCAGCCCGGGCATCACCATGACGTTCACCGGGAGCTCCGTACCGGCGACGAGCGCGGCGATGTCCTCCGGGTCGGAGGCCGCCGGAACGAAGAGCCCGTCGCAACCGGCATCGCGATAGCGTGCCGCGCGCGCCAACGTCTCCGCGACCCGACGCTCGGGCGGCACGAGCCCCCGAAGGAAAACGTCCGTACGCGCGTTGACGAAGAGATCGATCCCGGAACGTACCGCGGCTTCGCGGACGGCGGTGACCTTCGCACACAGGACGTCCGGCGCACGGCTGCCGTCCTCGAGATTCACCCCGACGACCCCGACGTCGATCAGCGCGCGAACCGTCTCTGCGACGCGCGTCGGATCCTCCGCGTATCCGCCTTCGGCATCCACCGAGACCGGGATCGCGACGACGCGCACGATGCGCGTAACCGCGTCGACGAGAACTCGCGGCGGAATGACGTCACCGTCGGGGTAGCCGTTCGCCCACGCCACGCCGGAGCTCGTGGTGGCGATCGCCGCGGCGCCCGCGCCCTCGACGAGCCGGGCGCTCGCCGCATCCCATGCGTTCGGCAGCACCAGGGTACGGCCGACCGCGTGCAGACCTCGAAACCGTTCCGCCGCATCCGCATACACGCTCATGCCCCTGCCCTCCGTTCGTGATCGAGCAGCCACCGCTTGCGAGCGATCCCGCCTCCGTATCCGGTGAGCGTTCCGTCGACGCCGATCACACGATGACACGGCACGACGATCGCGATCGGATTCGCGCCGTTCGCCAGCCCGACGGCGCGACTCGCGGACGGCGCGCCGATCGCCGCGGCGAGCTCGCCGTAGGTGCGAGTGCGGCCGGCCGGAATACCCCGCAAGGCCCGCCAGACGCGACGCTGGAACGCCGTACCGTTGGTTCCAACGGACAAGACGTCGATCGCGCCGATCTCCCCCGCGAAGAACGCGCCGAGCGGCTCGGCGAGCGCCGTCGGAACGGAGGCCTCCACGAGCGTGAACGCTCCGTAGTGTCGTCCGAGCAGGCGCTGGAGACGTGCTTCGTAGTCCTCGAAATCGAGCGCGCGCAACACGCACTCCCCGTCCCACACCAGGCTCAGGGCGCCGAGCGGAGACGGGAGGCGGCCTCGTCGAAACGACGTCGATCGCATCATGCGACGGCCTCTTCCGTGGACGCCGGCTTCAGAGCGGCAGCCGACGCCCAGAGGTGCTGCGCCGCGTAGGCACGCCACGGCCGCCAGGCCTCCGCACGCTCCCCCAGGGTGCGTGCGGTCGGGCGCCGGCCGGCCGTCTCCATGGCTCGAAGCAAGCCGAGATCCGAGGCCGGGAAGGCGTCGGGCTCCCGCATGGCGCGCATGGCGACGTACTGCGCGGTCCAGTCCCCGACGCCGGGCAGCGCGCGCAGGCGCGCGATCGCCTCTTCGAGACGTGGCGCACGCTCGAAGATTCGCGGATTGGCCGCCGCGGCCGAAGCCAGCATGCCGAGCGCAGCGGCGCGGGCGCGCGGCATTCCGAGGGCCGCGAGGTCTGCGCGCGCGAGGCGCTCCGCCGACGGGAACACGCTCGTGAGACCGCCGGCCGACTCGCCCACCTCGTCCGGGAGGCGCGTGCCGTACGCCGCCACCACCTTCCCCGCGAGCCTCCGCGCCCCCGACACGGTGATCTGCTGCCCGAGCATCGCGCGGACGGCGAGCTCGAAGCCGTCCCACGCTCCCGGCACCCGCAGGCCTGGCCGTGCGCGGACGAGAGCAGCGAGCCGCGGATCGCGCACGAGCTCCGCGTTGATCGCCGCCACGTCGGCGCCGAGATCGAACATACGGCGGACACGCGCGATGATCGTCGGCAACGCGCGGACGCTCGGAAAGCGCACGGTGACCGCGAGAGCATCGCGACCGGAAATCGGTTCGACCTCGACCGTCCCGCAGGCGCCCTCGAGCGCAATCGTTCGCCGGTAGCGCCGCGGCTCGGCCACTTCCACGCCCGCGATCGCCCGTGCCGCGAAGAAACCGATCATCGCCTCCCAATCGTAGGGTCCCGCGTACCCGAGCTTGAGCGTGATTCGGGCGATCGGCTCACGGTCGGCGGCGCTCCCGCGCGCGAGCCGGCGCAGCGCCGACGGCGCGGTGCCGTAGAGGTCGCGGAACGTCGCGTTGAACCGCCGCAGGCTGCCGAATCCCGCCGCCTCGGCGATCGCCGTCATGCTCATGCGCGTCTCGTGGACCAGTTGTTTCGCGAACAGGATCCGTCGCGTCTGGGCGACGGCGATCGGGGAGGCACCGAGGTGGCGCGTGAAGAGCCGCCGTAGTTGCCGCTCACCGATGCCGAGCCGCCCGGCGAGCGTTCCGACGTCCGCATCATCGCCGTCGAGCGCCCCCTCGGCGATCAGCCCGAGCGCGCGAGCCACCGTGCTCGAGGTGCCATGCCACGCGGCCAGATCCGGCGAGCACTCGGGACGGCAGCGCAGACACGGACGGAAGCCCGCCGACTGGGCCGCCGCCGCGCTCGGATGGAACTCGACGTTCTCGAGCTTCGGCGTCCGCGCCGGACAGATCGGCCTGCAGTAGATGCCGGTCGTGCGGACGGCGACGAAGATGCGGCCGTCGAAGCGGGCGTCGCGCGTCCGGAGCGCCCGGTAACACACGTCGCGATGCAGCAGCATGGGCCGACTATGCCACTCGCGCGAACGGACGTCTCGCCGTTTTCGGACCCGAATGCCGTCCCCGCCCCCGCACACCCTCCGGGCCCCTGCGCCGCCTCCTGCGCGGTCGAGACGCGCTCAGCGCGAGCGTCGCGGCGGCGGATCCGACGGCCCCGACGATGCATCCGGCGTACGGAACTTCTGGGTCATCCGATCGCGAAGCCGCTCGAGCGCTTCCCGCGCCGCATCGTCCTTGGGGTTCGCGGCCGCGGCGCGCTCGTAATAGGCGAGCGCGCTCGGCTCACGACCTTCGTTCAGCGCGATCGCTCCGAGCGCCTTCAACGCCTCACCGTCCTCCCGCAGCACCTCGTTGGCGCGCACGAAGAACGCCGTCGCGCCGGCGAAGTCGCCGCGGCCGTAGCAGACCCGCCCGATCCCTTTCAGTGCCGCACCGTTCAGCGGGAAGATCTTGAGCGCCTCCTCGAGCTGACCGAGCGCCGCGCCCGGCCGCGCACGCCCGGCGAGATCGCGAGCGAGCCGGACCAGATTGTCGCTCTCGGCCTGGAAATCGGGAAGCTCCACGCGCACGCGGAGCCGCTGTCCCTCGACGACGGTGGACTTCACCGTGACCTTCGCCCCGAGGTACTCGCGAAGACTGCGGCGCATCTCGCGCTCGTCCCCGGGGTCCAGGAACAGCCGGCCAAGACCGTCGTGCTTGTGGTCTTCGAGGTGGATCAGGAGATCGAGAACCTTCTTCATCGGCGACCTTCAGACGCGCTCGTCCGGATCGAAGAGCTTGCGATACTCGTCGAACGCGAAGCGATCGGTCATCCCGGCGATGTAGTCGGCGACGACCCGTGCTTTCGGGTCGTCGACGTCGACCCGCCGGTACACATGCGGCGGCATCTGCTGCGGCTCCTCCATGTAGGTGTGGAAGAGCGCGGTCATCACGCGTTGCGCCTTCACGGTCATGCGGGTGATGCGGTGGTGCCGATAGAGTCGCTCGAAGAGCACGCGCTTGAGCTCACGGTTGCGCTCGGCCGTGGCCGGGCTCAAGCCCGCGAGGCGCACGGGACACGCGCGAACGTCGGCGAGCGTGCGAATGCCGTGCTCCTGGATGCGACCGAGAATCGCCGCGATCATGTCGGTGACCAGCCGGTCGATGATGCGACGCACCGTCTGATAGCGCTGGATGCTCTCGCTCGCGTCGCCGTGCTCGCGCCGGACGGTCTCGCGGGCGTCCGCCCACAGGGCGACGGGGGCGAGATCGCGCTCCTCGAGCATGCCCGACTTCAGGCCGTCGTCGATATCGTGGGAGTTGTAGGCGATCTCGTCCGCGAAATCGACGATCTGCGCTTCCAGGACCGGCCGCACACCGGGCTCGAACCGCTGGACGAGCGGCCGATCATACTCGGAAGAATGCTTCACGATGCCCTCGCGCACTTCCCAGCTGAGGTTCAAACCCGGAAACCCCGGGTAACGCTCCTCCAGCAGATCGACGATCCGCAGGCTCTGCGCGTTGTGCTCGAAGCCGCCGTAGGGCTCCATGAGCCTGTCGAGCACGCGCTCGCCCGCGTGCCCGAACGGGGTGTGCCCGAGGTCGTGGGAGAGCGCCACCGCCTCGCCGAGGTCCTCGTTCAGCCCCAGCACGCGGCAGAGCGTCCGGGTGATCTGCCCCGCCTCGATCGAGTGGGTGAGCCGCGTCCGGTAGTAGTCGCCCTCATGATTCACGAAGACCTGTGTCTTGTACTCGAGTCGGCGAAACGCCGTGCTGTGGATGATCCGGTCGCGGTCGCGCTGGAACGGCAGCCGGAACGGGTGTTCCGGCTCCGCGTGGACCCGCCCCTGGGTGTCGCTGCTGCGGGTCGCGTACGAAGCGAGGCTTTCGCCCTCCCGGCGCCGCAGCTCGTCGCGCAGACTGTCGAGGTTCATGAGGGGCTCGGAAGGAGGGTACCCTACACCAGCCCTCCGCGCGGGTTCAACGAACGCCCCAGCGGCGGCCGACCCCCCGAAAGATCCTGACACGCCCGACGTCGTGTGTTACCGACGACCGTGCCTCCGGTGAATCGGCTCGCCCACGCGCTCCTTCTCGCGCTCGCATGCGTCGCTCTCGCAGGCCCGGGAGCGGCGCGCGACCGCACGGAGGTCCAGATCGAGCACCTCGACGGCAGCGGCACGAAGACGATCGTCGACATCCAGCCGAGCGTCCCCGGCGTCACCGACTTCATCCGCACGACGCCGGGACCGATCCCGGCACCGGGCGATCTGATCCTGCCGCCGAGCTCCACGCCGACTCTTTCCCCGGCGCCGACCCCCGCACACCGGCGCTACTGACCGTCAGCCGGCAAGCGCGGCGAGGGCCCCTGGTACGGTGTCCTTCGGGCTCACGCCGTACCATGCCGCCTCGATCCTTCCCTGCTCGTCGATCAGGAAGGCCGACCGCACGATGCCCAGGTACTTGCGCCCGTACATGGACTTCTCGCGCCAGACGCCGAACGCCCGGGCGACGGCGTGATCTGCATCGGCGAGGAGCGGGAATCCGAGTCGGTGCTTGATGTCGAACCTCAGCTGGGCCGGCGGCTTGTCCGGGCTGATGCCGATCACGTCGACCCCCCGCTTCCCGAGCGTTGGACGCGCGTCACGCACACTGCACGCCTGCACCGTGCATCCCGGCGTATCGGCCTTCGGATAGAAGTACACGAGCACCTTCCGCCCCGCGTGATCGGAGAGTTTGTGCACCGCCCCGCCCTGATCGGCCAGCGCAAAGCCCGGCGCCTTGTCGCCCGCCGCGAGTGCGCCCTTGGTCACCGCCTTGGCTTTGGACCTCTTCGCGCCGGCACGTAGCGCGCCCGCGGTCTTCTTCGCAGGACTCGTCTTCGTCGTCTTCGTCGCCATCCCCTCGCTCCTCTGCGTGTGGTATCCGTCGTCGGACGCTCCGGTCACGCCAACGTGTAGCATCGGCGTGCGGCTGGGCAAGGTAACGCCCCCGTCGACCTCCGAACCTCCGACAGGCGACGCGAGCCCAAGCGACCGATAGAATCCCGGCATGCACGACGCCCACGAGTTCCTGCGGTCGCTGACGGTCGTCCTGGGCGTCGCGGCGGTGACGACCGTCGTCTTCCAACGCTTGCGCCAGCCGGTCGTCCTCGGCTACATCGTCGCGGGCCTCATCGTCGGGCCCCACGTGTCCATTCCCCTGGTGGCGGACCGGCCCACCGTGCAGGCACTCTCGGAAATCGGCGTCACCCTGCTGATGTTCTCGCTCGGTCTGGAGTTCAGCCTCGGCAAGCTGGCGCGCGTCGGCCCGACGGCGGGCTTCACCGCGATCCTGGAATCGCCCTTGGTGGCGTGGCTCGGCTTCCTCGTCGGACGCACTTTCGGCTGGACCGTGCTCGAAAGCATCTTCATCGGTGCCGCGATCGCGATCTCCAGCACCACGATCATCGCCAAGGTGTTCGACGAGCGCCGCGTCGAGCGGCGGCAGCGCGAGCTGGTCCTCGGCATTCTGCTCATCGAGGATCTGGTGGCCATCGTGT
Organism: Deltaproteobacteria bacterium; assembly: GCA_020848745.1. Classification (NCBI taxonomy): domain Bacteria; kingdom Pseudomonadati; phylum Myxococcota; class Myxococcia; species Deltaproteobacteria bacterium. The sequence goes on from JADLHM010000143.1 coordinate 37,831, forward strand.
TCATGACCGCCCTCACGGCTATCGCCACCGGTGCCGGTCTTTCCGCAACGGCGCTCGCGGCAACCATCGGTAAGCTGACCGCGTTCCTCATCGTCCTCCTCGTCGCCGGCATGGCGACGATCCCACGCTTCGTACGCTTGGTGGTGAGCCTCGAGCGCGAGGAGACCACGCTCGTCGCCAGCATCGGCATCTGCTTCCTCACCGCCTGGGTGGCCCACACCTTCGGATACTCCGTCGCGCTCGGCGCGTTTCTCGCCGGGTCGCTGGTCGCGGAGTCCGGCCATGCCGAGCCGATCGAGCACCTGGTCCGTCCGGTGCGAGACGTGTTCGCCGCGGTGTTCTTCGTTTCGGTGGGCATCCTGATCGACCCGGCATTGGTGCTCGAGAACTGGGGTGCCGTCGTCGTGCTCACGGCGGTCGTGATCTTCGGGAAGATCACCGGGGTCACGGTCGGCGCGTTCCTCACGGGCAGCGGCATGCGAACAGCGCTCCAGGCCGGGATGAGCCTCGCGCAGATCGGCGAGTTCTCCTTCATCATCGCCGGGCTCGGGCTGACGCTCGGCGCGACTCGCGAGTTCCTCTACCCGGTCGCCGTCGCGGTGTCCGCGATCACGACCCTTACGACCCCCTGGCTCATCGCGGCCGCCGAGCCCGCCGCCGACTGGGTCGATCGGAAGCTGCCCGCGCCGCTCCAGACGTTCACCACCTTCTACGGTACGTGGCTGGAGCGGATGCGCGAGTCATCGGCCCGGCGCTCGGGGAGCGAGCTGCGCGGATTCCTGCGCCTGATCGCCGTCGACGCCGCGCTCCTCTGCGGCCTGATCGTCGCGACCGCGATCTGGATCGATGACGGGGCCGCACTCCTGACCCGCTGGCTCGGCCTCGACTCCGTGCACGCCCTGCTCTTCGAGATCGGGGCGGCGATCGCCGCGTCACTGCCGTTCGTGATCGGGATCGGCCGGTTGTCGCGCCGGCTCGCCGACGCCCTCGCGGAGTCGGCGCTGCCGCGTCGTCGCGGCGCCCTCGATCTCGACGCCGCGCCCCGCCGCGCCCTCATCGTGACGCTCCAGCTCGGCATCCTCCTCGGCGCGGCGGTCGTGGTCGTGGCCGTGACCCAACCATTCCTCCCGAGCTACCCGGGTCCGATCCTCCTGCTGGCGCTGCTCGGCGCCTTCGGCCTCGCCCTCTGGCAGAGCGCCACCAACCTCCAAGGCCACGTGCGCGCCGGCTCACAGGCGATCGTCGAGGTCCTCACGACGTATGCGCGCCGCAGCGGCGACGTCGCGACGGCCCCACCCGCGCTCACCAGCGTCCACGCGATGCTCGCCGGCCTCGGCGAACCGGTGGCCGTGCGCCTCGACGACGGGAGTCCTGCGATCGGCCGGACCCTCGCGGACCTGAACCTGCGCGGCCGGACCGGCGCGTCGGTCCTCGTCATCCTGCGCGCCGGCCTCCCGGTCGTGCCGACCGCGAGCGAGAAGCTCGACCGCGGCGACGTCCTCGCGGTCGCCGGCACCCGTGCCGCCATCGCGAGCGCGACCACGCTGCTGCGCGGAGACGCGACGGGCTAGCCCGCATGTCTCACCAGGTCCCTGCTGCGAGCGTCCATCGCACGCCATCTCGGGCCGTACTCGCGCCTCGCTCCTCGACGGACTGTCGAGTCCGCCTGCGTCGCTCGGCGCTCCGTGCGGCCCGATCTGGCGCACGCTTGACGCTCTCGCGACGTGGACCTGGTGAGAAATGCGGGCTAGTTCTGCCACCGGCGTGTCGCCGGATCATTTCGGGTGCGAAACTTTGCGAGGCCGCGGCCGCAGCGTATGCGTGGGGA
>JADLHM010000144.1 GCA_020848745.1 Deltaproteobacteria bacterium
CGGGCCTATAGCTCAGCTGGTTAGAGCGACCGGCTCATAACCGGTTGGTCCCAGGTTCGAGTCCTGGTGGGCCCATTCTTCACGGTGCGCGAGGAGAGCGATTGGGAAATCAGATCGAGCTGCTGGTAAATCTACAGATCATCGATCTGCAGCTTCGCGAGCGGACCGACGCCATCGAGGCGCTCCGGCGTGAGATCGCCGAGCTCGAGGGGTCGCTCGCGACCCAGCGCCAGGCGCTCGATGGGGTCCGGGCCGAGCGCACCGAGCTCGAGTCGCGGCGCCGCGACATCGAAGGCACGCTCGCCGACGAAGAAGCGAAGATGAAGGACCGGCGGATGCGTCTGAACCGCATCCGCAACGAGAAGGAAGCCTCCGCCGTGCGCCGCGAGATCGAGGTCGCGAAAGAGGGTACGGGCCAGCTGGAGGAAGGCCTGATGGCGCTCTTCGAGCAGCTCGACGGCGTGAAGGCGCGCGAGACCGAGCTCGCGACCGCCTACGAGGCGCTCGAGGGTCGGCGCGCCAGCGAAAGCGAGCGCGTCGAGCTCGAGATCGGCGAGCTTTCGTCGGGACTCGACGAGGCACGGACGCAGCGCGAAACGCTCGCCTCCGGCCTCGAGGCGAGCCTGCGCCGTCAGTACGAGACGATCCTCGCGCGCAAACGCGGGCAGGCGGTCGTCGAGGTGCGCGGCGGGACGTGTGAGGGCTGCCACATGCGCATCGCGCCGCAGCTCGCGAACGAGATCCACCGCAATACCCGGGTGATCGCGTGTCCGAGCTGTCACCGCATCCTCTACGTGCGCCCCCCCGACTCCGCGACCTCCATCGCGTAGCGGCGCGCTTGCGATCCGCGGCGGCGCGGGGCACTCTCGGGCCTTCGAGAGGCCGGACCGGGCCGGACGGTCGCCGGGCGGGTTGTCCCGCCGGGAGGAAAGTCCGGACTCCGCAGGGCAGGGTGGCCGCTAACGGCGGCTCGTCGTGAGGCGGGGAAAGTGCCACAGAAACGAGACCGCCGGCGGAGCGATCCGCCGGCAAGGGCGAACCGGTGAGGTAAGAGCTCACCAGCCCCCGGGGTGACTCGGGGGGCTCGGCAAACCCCACCCGGAGCAAGATCAAATAAGAGGGTTCGGCTGCCCGCCGCAGGCCCTCGGGTATGGTCGCTTGAGCCGTCCAGTAATGGCCGGCCTAGAGGAATGACCGTCGGCCTCCCCCTCGGGGGAGGCGCACAGGATCCGGCTTACAGGCGCGGTCCGGCCGTCTCGAAGGCACCCCGCAAAAGAAATTTCAAGCCAGGACGATTTTCCTTGACAGCGGCTGACCACTCTCTTAAACACTCGTCCGCTGGGTGGGGCAAAGTGGTGGGTAGTGGGAGCAGGTGGCATAAATGAGTGAGGGTCGGCGGAGCTGATGTGGATCTTTGCGGGAACTTCAGCCACACGATCGACGGCAAGGGCCGCGTCAGCGTCCCGGCCGGTTTCCGCGATCAGCTCCTCGACGATCATCGTCTGGTCCTCGCGCCGTTCACGGTCATCGGGCAGCGCTGTGTGGACGTCTACCCATACGGCGAATGGCGGAAGCTGCTCGAGAGGTTCGAAGCACGTCCGAAGTTCAGTGCCAAGTCCCTCAAGTTCCAGGTGGGCTACATCGGGCGTTCCCACCGCACTGAGATCGATTCGGCCGGGCGTATCCTTCTGCCGCCGGGATTGCGGGAGCATGCGAGCTTGAGGCGGGACGTGGTGGTGATGGGGCAGTCGCACATGTTTCGGCTGATGGATGAGGAGACGTATCGCAAGGTGATGGGCGAGCTGGATGCCGAAGCGGCGGAAGATCAAGGCCTCTTCGAGGATCTGAGTCTCTGAGCTCGCTCGGACGACGTGGTGGAGCGGTGGGGTGGTGGTGGAAAACGGGCGCGCCCGGAGTAGCGGACCGGGGGGTCGCCGGGCGCGCCCGGATTATCGACAAGGTGAAAGGTCATGTCGGAGGACCAAGTTCGGCCTTCTCCGGGCGGCGGTGGGGTGGATGCGGAGGCGGAGGTTGGTCGACGGCATGCTCCGGTGATGGTGGAGGAAGCGGTGCGCTTCCTCCACCTGAAACCGGGGGGCTTCTACGTCGATGGGACCCTCGGTGACGGCGGCCACGCGCAGCGGATGCTCGAAGCCGACGCCTCGGTGGCGGTCCTCGGCGTCGACCGCGACGCCGTCACACTCGAGCTGACGGCGCGCCGTCTGGCCGGGTTCGGGTCGCGCTTCCGGACCTTCCACGGCAACTTCAGCGAGCTCGACCGTGCGCTCGCGGCCGTCTCGCGGAGCGGCGCCGACGGCATTTTGCTCGATCTCGGCATCTCGTCGCGCCAGCTCGACGATCCCGCCCGCGGGTTCGGTTTCCGCGCCGCCGGACCGCTCGACATGCGTATGCACGGGGGCGCCGGGGCGTCGGCGGCGGATCTGGTCGCGACCCTCGACGAGCGCGAGCTCGCCGACATCTTCTGGCGCTACGGCGAGGAGAAGGCCTCGCGCCGGATCGCGCGCGCCATCGTTCAGGACCGGGCGTCGGCGCCCTTCACGACGACGAGCGCGCTCGCGGACCTGGTCGCCCGCATCGTGCGCCGCCACGGCGGCACGCACCCGGCGACGCGCGTCTTCCAGGCGCTCCGGATCGCCGTGAACCGCGAGCTCGAGCACCTCGAGATCTTCCTCGAGCGGGTGCTCGACTGGTTGTTGCCTGCCGGTCGGCTGGTCGTTATCGCGTATCACTCGCTCGAGGACCGGATGGTGAAGCAGGCGATGCGGTCGTGGCTCGCCCGTTGCACTTGCCCGCCGACCTTGCCGCGCTGCGCCTGCGGCGCGCGCGCGCGGGTGACGATTCTCACCAAGAAGGCCGTCGCGCCGCGCCCCGAGGAGATCGCGGTCAATCGGCGCGCGCGCTCGGCGCGCCTCCGCGCCGTGGAGCTCGTGGCGTGAGCCGGAGAGAACGAGGAGCCGAACCATGAGCATCGCTGCGGTGTGGGAACGATCGGGGCCTTTGGCGGGTCGCGGCGCGGCCGCCAGCGTCGGTGCGGCGCGCGCGCGCGGGACCGATCGCCGCGTCGTGCTCATGGCCGGACTCGGCGTCTCGATGGTGGTCGGGGTGGCGCTGCTGCTCGTGTGGGTACGCCTCCAGGCGGTGCACACCGGCTATCAGCTTTCGGCCGCCCGCCATCTCGTCCACAAGCTCGAGCAGGAGCAGCGCGAGCTCGGGATCGAGATCGCGACGCTGACGTCACCGCGGCGCCTCGAGACCCTCGCGCGGGAACGGCTCGGCATGGGGCCGCCGACGCCGGGCCAGATCGTGAGCGTGCCGTGAGGGCGCGCATCCTCGCCGTCGGCGGCGGCATCGCGGTGCTCCTCGCGATGGTGGCGCTGCGGATCGTGCAGTTCACCCTCACCCAGAGCCCCGATCTCGCCGCGCTCGCGCGCCGCCAACACCACGAGCAGATCCACATCGCGGCCCATCGCGGCGCCATCCTCGACCGCCACGGCGAGACGCTCGCCTCGAGCGTCGAGCGGCCGTCGGTCTACGTCCGGCCGCGACGCGTGAATGCCGCCGACCGGGCGCGCGCCGAGGCCGGGCTCGGCGCGGCTCTCGGGCTGCCGTCGCACGACGTCGCCGCGAAGCTCGCGAGCGCGTCCAACTTCGTGTGGCTGAAGCGCGCGGTGTCGCCGCGCGAGCAATCTGCCGTACAGGGTCTCGGTATCGGCGGCCTCGGCGAGGTGACCGAAGCGCGCCGCTTCTACCCGCACGGCGCGGTCGCGGCGCAGGTGATCGGCGTCGCCGACGTCGACCTCCGCGGCTTCGAGGGCATCGAAAGCGTCTACGAGCGGGACCTGCGCGCCCTCACCCGCACCCTCGAGATCGAGCGCGACGCGCTCGGCCGTGAGATCCTGACCGAGGGCATGGACGATCCGCGCGCCCTCGACGGCGCGACCGTGCAGCTCACGATCGACGTCGGCCTGCAGACGATTGCCGAGGGCGCGCTCGAAGCGGGCGTCCGCGAGGCGCAGGCGGCGGCCGGCACGGCGATCGTGCTCGACCCGTGGACCGGGGAGGTCCTCGCGCTCGCCAACGCCCCCACCTTCGACCCGAACCACCGCGGGACGATCCCGCCCGCCAACCGCCGGAACCGCGCCATCAACGACTTCTACGAGCCGGGCTCGACCTTCAAGGCGATCCTCGCCGCGGCCGCCCTCGAGCACGGCGTGGTGCGCCCCGACGAGATGATCTTCTGCGAGAACGGCGCCATGCCGGTCGGCAAGTGGGTCATCCACGACCACCACCGCCACGGCTGGCTCTCGATGTCGGAGGCGATCGCGGTGTCGAGCAACATCGCGGCGGCGAAGATGGGCGAGCGCCTCGGCCGCGACCGCTTCCATCCGTTCCTCGTCGACCTCGGATTCGGAAAACCGACCGGCGTCGACCTGCTGGGCGAGGTCGGCGGCATGCTCCGTCCGGCCCGCGACTGGTCGCGCATCAACCTCATGACGACCAGCTTCGGCCAGGGCATCGCCGTGACCCCGCTCCAGATGGCGCGCGCCTTCGCCGCGATCGCGAACGGCGGCCAGCTCGTCCAGCCCTACGTCGGTCTGCGCGCCACCAGCGCGGCCGGTGAGGAGCTCTGGACGCACCGGCCGAACCTCATCCGCCGGGTCATGAGGCCCGAGACCGCGAAGGCCGTGACGGCGATGCTCGAGCAAGTGGTGGCGGAAGGGGGCACCGGCACCAAGGCGCAGATCGCGGGCGTGCGCGTCGCGGGCAAGACCGGCACCTCGCAGAAGGTCGAGCGGGGTACGGGACGCTACTCGTCCGACGCGCGCGTCGCGTCCTTCGTGGGGTTCCTGCCGGCCGACGCTCCGAAGTTCGTCATCATGGTGATGGTCGACGAGCCCCAGACGTCGAAGTACGGCGGCATGGTCGCGGCGCCGATCTTCCGCGCGATCGGCGCGGCGGCGCTCGAGCGCGAGGGCCTCGTCCCGGCGCAGCCGTCGCCCCTCTTGCAGCGGGCCGCGATGGAGCGCGACGAGCCCGCTCTGCCGGCGGTGCCGCTCGGCGTGCCGTCCTTCCTCGGCCTCAGCAAGCGCATGGCGGTCGAGCGTGCCCGCGACCTCGGCTGGATGGTGCAGGTGACGGGCGAGGGATACGTCCAGAGCCAGACCCCGGCCCCTGGCGCCGCGGAGGCTCCCGGGAAAGAATTGGCCCTCAGCCTGGCCCCCTCGAGCGACCTCTTGTGATCGATACCGACATGGCGGCGGCCCGCGCGGTCGCACGATGCTGACGCTGGATGAGCTCCTCGCGGGAGTCGAAGGAATCGCGTGCCAGCTGCGGGGTGACGGCCGTGTTCTGATCGAGCGCTTGACCGCCGACTCACGGGACGTGCGTCCCGGCGACCTCTTCGTCGCCCTCCCAGGGACACGGACCGACGGGGGGCGTTTCGTCGACGAGGCGTGCCGGCGCGGCGCCGCCGCCGTCGCGGGCCTCGCGGCGACGGGGACGCCGGCGGGCGTGCCGACCGTGGCCGTCGCCGAGCCCGCGCGTTTCCTGGCGCGCGCGGCGGCGCGCTTCCACGGCGACCCGGCCGCCGCGCTCACCATGGTCGGCGTCACCGGCACCAACGGCAAAACGACCGTCACGTATCTGCTCGAGGCGATCTGGCGCGCGGCCGGCGTCCGCCCGGGCGTCATGGGCACGATCAACTACCGCTTTGGCGGCGTCGTCGACGCGGCGCCCCTCACGACGCCGCCCGCGCACGAGATCTTCGCGCGCTTGGCCGCCATGCGCGCCGCCGGCGCGACGCATGTCGCAATGGAGGTCTCGTCCCACGCGCTCGCGCAGGACCGCACCTTCGGCATGCCCTGGGACGCCGCGATCTTCACCAACCTCGGCCGCGACCACATGGACTTCCACCGCGACCAGGACGACTACCTGCGCGCGAAGGCGCGGCTCTTCGCGGCGCTCGACGCGAGCCCGAAGGGGCGCAAGGTCGCCGTCCTGAACGCCGCCGACGCCAAGGTCGCCGGGCTCAAGCCGGCGATCGCGAGCCGCGTCGTGACGTTCGGGGCCGAGGGCGACGTGCGCGCCGAGAGCGTGCGCATGACGCTCGCCGGCGTCGAGGCGACGCTCGTCGCCGCCGGGGCGAAGATCGCCGTCGCGACGCGCCTCGTCGGGTCCGGGCACCTGGAGAACGTGCTCGCCGCGACCGCCGCCGCCCACGCGCTCGGCGTCCCGCTCGCGACGATCGCGGCCGCGCTCGCCGGCTTCGCGGGCGTCCCCGGACGGCTCGAGACCGTCGTTGCGGGCCAGGACTTCACGGTGCTCGTCGACTACGCCCACACGCCGGACGCGCTCGCGGGCGTCTTGAGCTCGCTGCGCGCGCTCGTGTCGGCGCGCCTCATCTGCGTCTTCGGCTGCGGCGGGGACCGCGACCGCGGCAAGCGACCGCTCATGGCGGAGGCCGTCGGCCGCCACGCCGACCTGGCGATCCTGACCTCCGACAACCCGCGCACCGAGGACCCGACGCGCATCCTCGCCGACGCCGAGCCCGGTCTCGAGCGCGCCGGCCTGGCGCTGCTCCCGCATCTCGGCAGCGCCAAGCGGGGCTATCTCGTGCAGGCCGATCGCGCGCAGGCGATCGCGAGCGCGCTCACGACGGCGCGCGCCGGCGACTGCGTCGTGATCGCCGGCAAGGGCCACGAGGACTACCAGATCATCGGCGCCGCGAAGCAACCGTTCGACGATCGCGCGATCGCGCGGCGCGTGCTCGCCGGCCGCGGCGCCGGGGCGGGGCGCGCGTGAGCGGACCGACGACCCCGGCGGCCGTGCGGCCCCCGAGCCCGTGGCGGATCGACGACGTGGTGCGCGCGAGCCGCGGGCGCGTCGTGCGCTGCGGCAGCGCCGAGCGCTTCGGCCGGATCACGACCGACACCCGGACGCTCGCGGCCGGCGACCTCTTCGTGGCGCTCGCGGGCGAGCGCCACGACGCGCACGACTTCGCGGCGGCCGCGGCCGCGGCGGGCGCCCGTGGGCTCGTCGTCGCGCGCCCCGTGACGCTGCCGTCCGAGGCGGATGTCGTGGTCGTCGAGGTCGACGACACGCTGCGCGCGCTCCAGGCGCTCGCCGCCGATCTCCGCCGGCGCGTCGCTCCGCGCGTCCTCGCGCTCACGGGATCGAACGGCAAGACCACGACCAAGGAAATGCTGGCGGCGATCCTGGAGGAGGTCGCCCCGGGTCGCGTCCTCAAGACGCAGGGGAATCTCAACAACCTGATCGGGGTGCCGCTCACCCTCCTCGGGCTCGCGGGAGACGAGGCGTATGCCGTCGTCGAGATGGGGATGAACGCATACGGCGAGATCCGTCGGCTCACCGAGATCGCCGACCCCGACGTCGGCCTGATCACCAACGTCGGCCCCGCGCACCTCGAAGGGCTCGGCTCGGTCGAGGGCGTGGCGCGCGCGAAGGGAGAGCTCTTCGCCACCATGCGGCGCGACGCCACGATCGTCGTGAACGCCGAGGACCCGCACGTACGGGCGCAAGCGGCCGCGTTTCCCGGGCGGCAGGTCGCCTTCGGCGCGGGCACGGACGTGACCGCGGAGGCCATCACGTGCGACGCCCGCGGCGCGGCGGCGTTTCGGCTGCGAATCGCGGGCGGCGCCGTCGACGTGCGGCTCCGCGTTCCCGGCCGCCACAACGTCATGAACGCGCTCGCGGCGGCGGCGGCGGCGTGGGTCGTCGGGGCCGCGCCGGCCGCGATCGCCGCCGGCCTCGCCGCCGCCGAGCCCGTCGGCGGCCGCATGCGCGTGGTCGCGCTCGCGAGCGGCGTCACGGTCGTCGACGACAGTTACAACGCCAACCCGGCCTCGGTCGCGGCGGCGCTCCGCAGCCTCGCCGACGCGCCGGCGATCCGCCGGATCGCGGTCCTCGGCGACATGCTCGAGCTCGGATCCGCGAGTCCCGCGCAGCACCGCGCGGTCGGCGCGCTCGCCGGGACGGTCGGCCTCGCCGCGCTCTACCTCCACGGCGACTTCGCTCGCGAGACCGCCGCCGGCGCCGCGACCGGGATGGCCGCCGCCGCCATCCACGTCGCGGCGAGCCACGCCGCCATCGCCGACGCGCTCGCCGCCGACGCGCGTCGCGGCGATTGGGTGCTCGTCAAGGGATCGCGCGGCCAGCGCATGGAAGAGGTCGTCCGCCTCCTCGGAGCCCACTGACCGATGCTCTACGCCGCCCTCTACTCGCTGCGCGCGACCCACACGATCTTCAACGTCTTCCGCTACATCAGCTTCCGGACGCTGCTTGCCGCGCTGATGGCGCTGACCATCTCCTTCGTACTCGGCCCCGTGCTCATCCGCCGGCTCACCAAGAACCGCATCGGCCAGCCGATCCGCTCCGACGGCCCGGCGCGCCATCAGGTGAAAGCCGGGACGCCGACGATGGGCGGCACGCTCATCCTGTTCTCGCTGCTGCTCTCGACGCTGCTGCTCGGCGACCTCAGGAATCCCTACGTCTGGCTGGTGCAGTTGGTGACGCTCGGCTTCGGGCTGGTCGGATTCGTCGACGACTATCGGAAATATCGCCGCGGCAACTCGGCGGGCCTGAGCGCGCGGCAGAAGCTCCTCGCCCAGTGCGCCATCGCCGGAGTCGCGGCGTTCCTCCTCCTGCAGGTGCCCGGCTTCCCGCCGACCGTCGTCATGCCCTTCTTCAAGGAGGTGCACCTGAATCTCGGCTGGCTCTACCTGCCGTTCGCCATGCTCGTGCTGGTCGGGGCGTCGAACGCGGTGAACCTGACCGATGGTCTCGACGGACTCGCGATCGGGCCGGTCATGATCGCCGCCGGGACGTACATGATCTTTGCGTACGTCGCCGGCAACGTGAAGCTCGCCGAGTACCTCCAGATCTCCTACGTGCCGGGCGCGGGCGAGCTGTGCATCTTCTGCGGGGCGCTCGCGGCGGCGGGCCTCGGCTTCCTCTGGTTCAACGCCTACCCGGCGCAGATGTTCATGGGCGACGTCGGTTCGCTGCCGCTCGGGGGCGCGATCGCGATGGTCGCGCTCATCACCAAGAACGAGATCGTCCTGGTGCTGGTGGGCCTCGTCTTCGTCGTCGAGGCGCTCTCGGTGATCGCGCAGGTGACGTACTTCCGCTGGACCGGCGGCAAGCGGATCTTCCTGATGGCGCCGATCCACCACCACTTCGAGCTCAAGGGCTGGCCGGAGCCTCAGATCATCGTCCGCTTCTGGATCATCTCGATCATCTGCGCGCTGCTCGCGCTCAGCACCCTGAAGCTGCGGTGACGGCCATGGCGACCGCCGCTCCCGCGCTCGCGCGCGACCTTCCCGTCCTCGTGATCGGCCTCGCTCGCACCGGAATCGCAGTCGCGCGCTTCCTGGCCGGGCGCGGCGCGCGCGTGCGCGCCGTCGACCGGCGCTCGGAGGCCGAGCTCGGTGGGGCGGTCGAGGAGCTGGCGGGGATCGCCGAGCTCCGGCTCGGGGCCGAGGATCCGGCGGCGCTCGACGGCATCACGCTCGTCGTGCCGAGCCCGGGCGTCCCGGCGGACGCGCCGCTGCTCGCGGCTGCGGTCGCGCGCGGCATCCCGATCGTGAGCGAGATCGAGCTCGCGGCCCGTCATCTCGAGATCCCGCTGCTCGCCGTGACCGGGACCAACGGCAAGAGCACGACCACGACCCTTCTCGGCGCGATCCTCCGCCAGGCCGGCCGGCGTCCGTTCGTCGGCGGCAATCTCGGCACGCCGCTCATATCGGCGGTCGGCGCCGACCACGACGTCGCGGTGGTCGAGGTGTCGAGCTTCCAGCTCGAGTGGGTCGACGGCTTCCACCCGACCATCGGCATCTTCCTGAACCTCACCGACGATCACCTCGACCGCTACCCCGACCTCGACGCGTACGGACGGACGAAGCTCCGCCTGTTCGCGCGCCAGACCGCGCGCGACACGGCGATCCTGAACGGGGGCGACCCGTGGATCCGCCGCCACGCCGGCGCGCTCCGCGCTCGTGTGCTCCGGTTCGGGGCCGGCGAAGGTGTGGCGATCCGCGCGGACGAGGCGGCGATCCGGCTCCGGCTCGGCGGCGGCGACGAGCTCTATCCGCTGGCGCGCGTGACGCTCACCGGCGCCCACAACCGCGAGAACATGATGGCGGCGATCGCGGCGGCGCGTGCCTTCGGCGTACCGATGGCGCGCGTGCAGGAGGCGCTCGAGGCGTTTCGCGGCCTCGAGCACCGGTTGGAGCTCGTGCGCGAGCGGAGCGGCGTGCGCTGGGTGAACGACTCGAAGGGCACGAACGCGGGCGCCGTCATCAAGTCGCTCGAGAGCTTTCCCGGAAACGTCATCCTGCTCGCGGGCGGCGTCGGCAAGGGCGGCGACTACGGCGTGCTGCGCGCGCCGGTCGCACGGTGCGCGAAGCACGTCGTGCTCTTCGGCGAGGCGCGCGACGTCCTCGCGCGCGCGCTCGAGGGCGCCGCGTCGATCGAGATCGTCGGCGGCCTCGCGGCGGCCGTCGCGGCCGCTGACGCGCACGCGGCCGCCGGCGACGTCGTGTTGCTTTCGCCGGCGTGCGCCAGCTTCGACATGTTCCGCGACTACGCCGACCGCGGCCGGCAATTCAAAGCTCTGGTGGAGGCTCTCCCATGACGGCTCGTGCCGCCGCGCTCACCGCGCCCATCCTCACCCGCCGTGTCGCTCCGCGCGCCAAGGCGCATCCCGTCGTCGCGCGCGGCGGCGACCGCTGGATCGTGCTCGCGGTGGCGGCGCTCGTGACGGTGAGCGTCGTCATGGTGTTCAACACCAGCTATTTCTTCGCGGGCGAGCGCTTTGGCGACCCCCTGCACGTCTTCAAGAAGCACCTCGCGTCGATCGGGCTCGGGATGCTGGCGTGCTTCGTGGCGTCGCGCCTGCGCTCGACGACCTACGAGCGCCTTGCGTACCCCGCGCTCGCGGTGATCGTGGTGCTGCTGGTCGCCGTGTTGATTCCCGGGGTCGGGATCGTGCGCGGCGGCGCGCGGCGCTGGATCGGGCTCGGCATCATCAACCTGCAGCCCTCCGAGATCGCGAAGATCGTGGCGGTGCTCTACCTGGCGCACTCGATGGTGCGGAAGGGCCCCCGCCTCACGACGTTCTCCCTCGGCGTGCTGCCGCACGTGATCACGATCGGCGTGCTCGCCGGCCTGGTCGTGAAGGAGCCCGATTTCGGCACGGCGGCGCTCCTCGGCGTGACGCTCTTCGCGATGCTGTTCGCCGGCGGCGTCCGGTGGCGGCACCTCGTCCTCCCGGTCCTGCCGATCGTTCCGCTCGCCGTCTGGGCGGTCGCGTCGAGCCCGTACCGCCTGCGGCGTGTGCTCGTATTCCTCGATCCCTGGCAGCACCCGCGCGACGCCGGTTTCCAGCTCGTACAGTCGTTCCTGGCCTTCGGGTCGGGCGGTCTCTTCGGGACGGGGCTCGGCGAGAGCAAGCAGAAGATGTTCTATCTGCCCGAGGCGCACACCGACTTCATCTTCTCGGTGATCGGCGAGGAGCTCGGGCTGGTCGGCGCGCTCGTCGTCGTCGGGCTCTTCGCGGTGCTGGCGATCCGTGGTCTGCGCGTGGCGCTGAACCATCCGACGACCTTCGGACAGCTGGTCGCGTTCGGCGCGACGACGGTGCTCGTGCTCCAGGCCGGCATCAACATGGCGGTCGTGCTCGGGCTCCTGCCGACCAAGGGCCTGGCGCTGCCGTTCGTGAGCTACGGCGGCTCGGCGATGATCGGCGCGATGACGGCGGTCGGCGTCCTGCTCGCGCTCTCACGCGAGTCGGGTTGAGGAGGTGAAGCTCCGGATGATGATCGCGGGCGGCGGTACGGGCGGGCACCTCTTTCCGGGGATCGCGGTCGCCGAGGCGGCGCGCCGCCGCGACCCGATGACCGCGGTGCTCTTCGTCGGGAGCCCGCGTGGCATCGAGGCGCGCGTGGTCCCGACGACGGGCTTCGACCTGGAGCTTCTACCCGGCGCGCCGCTCCGGGGGCGGAAGCTCGCCGGCAAGCTCGCCGCGCTCGGCGCGCTCGGCGCCGCGACGGCCCGGGCGCGGACGCTCGTGCGCCGCTTCGCGCCGGACGTGGTCGTCGGGCTCGGTGGCTACGCGTCGGCGCCGGCGGTGATCGCGGCGCGGCTCGCGCGCGTGCCGATCGTCCTCCTCGAACAGAACGCCAAGCCTGGCATGACGACGCGGCTCCTCGCGCGCCTCGCCGACCGCGTCTGCGTGAGTTTCCCCGACACGCGCGCCGGCTTCCCTCCCGGACGGGCCGTCCTCACCGGGAATCCCGTCCGGACCTTTGCGGCGTCCTCGGGCGCGCCCACACGCGGCGGTCTCGCGATCGCGATCGTCGGCGGCAGTGCCGGCGCCCACCGGCTGAACGAAGCGGGACCGGCCCTCCGCGCTGCGCTCGCCGACCTCCCGGGGCTCACGATCGTCCACCAGACCGGGCTCGCCGAGGAGGCGGACGTCCGGGCTCGCTACGCCGGCGCGCCGGGTGTCGACGTCCGGCCGTTCGTGACCGACATGGGAGCGGTCTACGCCGCCGCCGACCTCATCGTCTGCCGGGCCGGCGCGACGACCATCGCCGAGCTCGCCGCGCAGGGGCTGCCGGCGATCTTCGTGCCGTATCCCCATGCTGCCGACGACCACCAGCGCGCCAACGCCGAGGCGCTCGTGCACGCGGGGGCGGCGCGCATGGTCCTCGACCGCGACGCGACCGGGAAGCGCCTCGCCGAGGAGGTCCGCGAGCTGATCGCCGCGCCCGAGACCCTCGCCGAGATGCGAGGCCGGATGCGGCAGTTCGCCCGCCCCGACGCCGCCGACCGCGTGCTCGAGGTGGTCGAGTCCCTCGCGGGTTCGACGTCGCCCGCGGCTCGGCATAAACAATAGATGAAGGGTCGTCCATGGAGCTGACCAAGCGCAAGCACCGGGTCCATTTCGTCGGCATCGGCGGCATCGGCATGAGCGGCATCGCCGAGGTGCTGCTGAATCTCGGTTTCCCGGTGAGCGGCACCGACCTCGCCGCCAGCGAGACGACCGAGCACCTCGAGCGCCTCGGCGCCGCGATCAAGCTCGGGCACCACGCCGACCGGGTCGCGCCGGACGTCGAGGTCGTCGTCATCTCGTCGGCGGTGCGCTTCTCGAACCCGGAGGTCGTGCGCGCGCGCGAGCTCAGCATTCCGGTCATCCCGCGCGCCGAGATGCTGGCCGAGCTGATGCGCATGAAGACCGGCGTGGCGGTCGCCGGGACGCACGGCAAGACGACCACCACCTCGCTCCTCGCGCACGTCCTCGCCGAGGCGGAGCTGGATCCGACGATGGTGATCGGCGGCAAGGTGAAGGGGCTCGGCTCGAACGCGCGGCTCGGGCAGGGCACGCTGCTGGTCGCCGAGGCG
Source organism: Deltaproteobacteria bacterium (assembly GCA_020848745.1). Taxonomy (NCBI): domain Bacteria; kingdom Pseudomonadati; phylum Myxococcota; class Myxococcia; species Deltaproteobacteria bacterium. Next base: position 13,444 of record JADLHM010000144.1, read on the forward strand.
GACGAGAGCGACGGCAGCTTCCTCGTCCTCACGCCGACGATCGCGATCGTGACCAACATCGATCCCGAGCACCTCGACCACTACGGCAGCGTCGAGCGCATGCACGAGGCGTACCTTCAGTTCATCAACCGGGTGCCGTTCTATGGCCTCGCCGTCCTCTGTCTCGACAGCGTCGCCGTGCGGGCGCTCCTGCCGAACGTCCGCAAGCGGCACCGGACCTACGGCTTCGCGAGCGACGCCGACCTCCAGGCGGTGCACGTCCAGGTGACGACCGAGGGCACGCGCTGCGACGTGCTCGAGCGCGGGCGCTGGATCGGCGAGCTCCGCCTCAAGATGTTCGGCCGCCACAACGCGTTGAACGCGCTCGCCGTCGCGGCGGCCGCGACCGAGCTCGGCGTGCCGTTCCCGACGATCGCGGTGGCGTTGGCGTCCTTCGAGGGCATCCACCGGCGCTTCGAGGTGAAGGGGGAAGTGGGGGGCGTCACGGTCGTCGACGACTACGGCCATCATCCCGAGGAGGTGAAGGCGACGCTGCGCGCGGCGCGCGAAGGCTTCGGCCGGCGCCTGGTCGCGGTGTTCCAGCCGCACCGCTACACGCGCACGCGCGACCTCTTCGAGAGCTTCCTCTCGGCGTTCGACGACGCCGACCTGCTCGTGCTGGCCGACATCTACGCGGCCGGCGAGGATCGCATCGAGGGCGTGTCCGGCGAGGCGCTCTACGAGGCCTTGAAGCGGCGCGGCCACGCCGACGTCCGCTTCGTCGCCGACCGGCGGATGATCGCGTCCGAGCTCCTGCCGCACCTGCGCGGCGGTGATATGGTCGTGACCCTCGGCGCGGGCGACGTGCACCGGGTCGGGGACGAGTTGTTGCAGGCGCTGCAGCGGGATCGGCCGGTCGCGCTGCAGTAACCGGAGGAGGGGGCCGTGGGGGACGCGGGACGGGGGGACGAGGGAGTGGTCGGGACGCAGGAGGCGACGCACCGGCGCGCGCGCTCCCTCGTGTCGGTGCCATTGCCGCCGCCCGCGCGTCGGACGTCTCCGGCGCCCGTGCCGTCGTCGCCCGCGCTGCTCGCCGCGCTCGCCGCGGCCGGCGCGACGCCGCGGCCCGGAGAGCCGCTCGGTCGCCACACGAGCTTCCGCATCGGCGGCCCCGCGGACGTCTTCGTCGAGGTCGCGAGCGTGCCGGAGCTCGCCGGCGTGCTCGCCGCCTGCGCGGCGCACGCCGCCCCGGTGTTCTTCCTCGGCGGCGGGACGAACCTGCTGGTCAGCGACCGGGGGGCGCGCGGCGTGGTGGTGAAACTCGGGCGTCCGTTCGATTTCGTCGAGTGGCAGCTCGCGGGCGACGTGCCGCGTCTGCGCGTCGGCGCGGCGGTGCCCTTCAAGCGGCTCGTGACGCAGACCGTCGCGGAAGGGCTCGCGGGCCTCGAGTTCGGGGAAGGCATCCCCGGCACGATCGGCGGCGGTCTCCTCATGAACGCCGGTGCGTTCGGCGGCGAGATCGGGCGCACCGTCGACGCGATCGAGGCGGTGACCGAGCGCGGCGAGGTCGTGGAGCTGTCGCGCGAGCGGCTCGGGTTCGCCTATCGACGGCTCGAGCTGCCGATGCGGGCGATCGTGACCGCCGTCCGGCTCCGGCTCGAGCGGGGCGAGCCCGCGGCGCTCAAGGCCCGCATCCTCGATGCGAAGACGCGTCGCGACCGCCTCCAGCCGAAGGGCCATCCGAACGCGGGGTCCATCTTCAAGAACCCGCCGGGGGCGCCGGCCGGGAAGCTCCTCGAGGCCGTCGGGCTCAAGGGCGCGCGTCTCGGCAACGCCATGGTGTCGCTCCGCCACGCGAACTTCATCGTGAACCTCGGCGGGGCGCGCGCGAGCGACGTGAAGGGGCTCATGGACCTCGCGACGCGGGTCGTCCGCCAGCGGCTCGGCGTCGAGCTCGAGCCCGAGGTACGGCTGGTGGGGGACTGGTGATCCGACGCTTCCGGAACCAGCGGGTCGCGGTGCTCCTCGGCGGCCTCTCGGCCGAGCGCGAGATCTCGGTGCGGAGCGGCAAGGCGGTCGCCGCGGCGCTCCGCGAGCGCGGCTATCGCGTGACCGAGGTGCCGGTCGGACGCGACCTGGCGGCGCGGCTCGTACGCCTCGCGCCCGCCGTCGCCTTCAACGCGCTCCACGGGCGGTACGGCGAGGACGGCGCGGTGCAGGGCGTGCTCGAGCTGCTCGCGATTCCCTACACGGGCCCCGGCGTCCTCACGAGCGCGCTCGCGATGGACAAGACGATGGCGAAGGCGGTCTGGCGGTCGCAGGGCCTGGCGACGCCGCGGTGGGTCGTCGTCGATCCGAAGGCGCGCCGCCTCCCGCTGCTCCCCGCGCCGTTGCCGCTCGTGGTGAAGCCGAACAGCGAGGGGTCGAGCGTCGGCGTGTCGATCGTCCACACGCGGGGCGCGCTGCCGGCGGCCGTGCGGCTCGCCGGGCGGTCGGATCGCCGCGTGATCATCGAGGAGTACGTCCCCGGGAAGGAAGTGACCGTCGGCATCCTCGACGGACGGGCGCTCGGCGCCCTCGAGGTCGTCGCCAAGGGCGAGTTCCACAGCTACGACGTCAAGTACACGGCGGGTCGCGAGGAGTTCTTCATGCCGGCGCGCCTGCCCGCGGCCGTGACCGCGCGCGTCCTCGCGCTCGCGACGGCGGCGCACGCGGTCCTCGGCGGCGGCGCCTACAGCCGGGTCGACCTGCGCGTCCACGGCCGGCGCCCGTACCTCATCGAGTTGAACTCGCTACCGGGGCTCACCACGCTCTCGTACCTCCCGATGATCGCGAAGCACGTCGGCATGGACTTCGGCGACCTCTGCGAGGCGATCCTCACGCGCGCGACCCTCGGGATCCAGGAAAGCCGGCGATGAAGCACCCGGATCCGAAACGCCGACGCTCCGGCCGCTCGGTGCTGCGCGACACCCGCTTCGATTGGGCGGGCTTCTTCGCCTGGCGGCCGGCGCGGCCGGGCTGGACGCGCCCTGACGCCTGGACGATCCGTCGCCCGCGCTGGGCCCGACGCCACGCGTGGAGGCTCCCGCGTCCGACCCTGTGGTCCTTCGGACGCCTCTCGCAGCTCGATCCCGCGGCGTGGCTGGCGGGCCTCCGGGCTCGCATCGACCCGTTCCGACGCACGCGGGCCGCGCGGCGGCTCGTGTGGACCGGCGCCGGCGTCGTCGCTCTCGCGGCGGTCGGTGCGGTCGGGCTCTACGGTCCCCGCCTCGCGGCCGCCATCGCCGACCACCCGTACTTCGCCGTCAGCGAGATCGTGGTCACGCCGACGACCCACGTGCGGCCGGGCGCGCTCCTCGAAAGCGCCGACCTCCGCCCCGGCCTGAGTCTCTGGCGCCTCGATCCCGACGCGCTGGCCGCGCGGCTCGAGGCGCACCCCTGGATCCGGCGCGCCATGGTCCGGCGCGAGTTCCCCCGCCGCCTGGTCGTGGACGTCGTCGAGCGGAAGCCGGTCGCGATCCTCTACCTCGACCAGCTCTACTACGTGGATACGACCGGGCTCGCCTTCGTCCGCGTCGGCGACCGCGACCCCCTCGATCTCCCGTTCGTGACCGGGGTCGAGGCGGCGATCGTCGCCGACGAACGGCCGTTCGCCCGCCACGCCATCCGCCAGGCGCTGCGCGTCCTCGACCTCATGCAGGCCGCGGGACTTCCATTCCGCGTCTCGGAGGTGCATATCGAGCGGGAGCAGGGGGTGACGGTCTTCCCCGTCGAGCCGCGGGTCGCGTTGACGTTCGGCTGGAGCGGGTTCAAGACCAAGCTCGCGCGTCTCGAGCGCGTGCTGCGGGATTTCCGGGGACGAGAGAGTCGGATCCGCGAGATCGATCTGACGATGGGAGCGGCGGCGGTGGTGCGGTTGCGGCAACCGGGCGCGAAAGGCAAACGCACGCGCACCTGAGCCGCGAGAAGCGAGGGGTGGGGGGATGACGAAGCGGACCGGAATGGTGGCGGCCCTCGATCTCGGCACGGCGAAGACGTGCGTCGTCGTCGGCGAGGTGAGCGAGCGCGGCATCGAGGTGTCCGGCCTCGGCGAAGCGCCGTCGCGCGGCCTCCGCAAGGGCGTGATCGTGCACGTCGAGTCGACGGTGCAGGCGATCCGCAAGGCCGTCTCGGAGGCGGAGCGGATGGCGGGCTGCGAGATCCGCCACGTGACCGCGTCGATCGGCGGCGCCCACATTCGCGGTCTCTCGAGCCATGGCGTCGTCGCCGTCCGCAACGGCGAGGTGTCGACGGGCGACATGAGCCGCGTCCTCGACGCCGCGCGCGCGGTCGCGCTCCCGGCCGACCGCGAGGTGCTGCACGTGCTGCCGCAGGAGTACATCATCGACGACCAGGACGGCCTGCGCGAGCCGATCGGCATCGCCGGCGTCCGCTTGGAGGCGAAGGTCCACATCGTCACCTCGCAGGTCGCCGCCGCGCAGAACCTGGCGAAGTGCTGCAAGCAGGCGGGGCTCGTCGTCGACGACGTGGTGCTCGGCGCGCTCGCCTCGGCCGACGCGGTCCTCACCGCCGAGGAGAAGGACCTCGGCGTGGCGCTCGTCGACGTCGGTGCGGGGACGACCGACGTCGTGATCTTCCACGGTGGCGCGGTGCGCCACACGGCGAGCCTGCCGCTCGGCGGTCAGCACCTCACCAACGACATCGCGGCCGGGCTGCGCACCCCGACCGCCGAGGCCGAGAAGATCAAGCAGCGCTTCGGCTGCGCGCGCGCGGCGGTGGTCGAGCGCCACGTCGAGATCGAAGTGCCGAGCGTCGGCGACCGCGATCCGCGGGTGCTCTCGCGCCACATCCTCTGCGAGATCATCGAGCCGCGCGTCGAGGAGATCTTCCAGCTGGTCGCCCGCGAGATCATCCGCTCGGGATACGAAGAGGTCCTGGCCTCGGGCATCGTGCTGGTCGGCGGCACGGTGCTCCTCGATCACATCGCCGACGTCGCGGAGCAGGTGTTGCGCCTGCCGGTGCGGATCGGGGTCCCGCACCACGTCTCCGCGCTCGCGGACCTCGTCGCGAGCCCGATCCACGCGACGTCGATCGGGCTCCTCCTGGCGGGTGGCAACGGGGGCAAGCCGGTGCGATTGCACGCGGCGCGGGCCGATGGTCTGCTCGGGCGCGTTCGTCATCGCATGGAAGAATGGCTGCGGGATTTTTTTTGATCGTGCGGCACCTCGTCGCGATCACGCGGGGCGAAATTGCGTGACAGCGATTTTGAATTGCGGTACAGGGGGTGAGGCATGGGGCGGCGGCATGGACGTGGGCAGGGGGGGAAAGAGGGCGCCAACTCGCTCAAGAGCGAACGCTCGATCGATTCGGTCGATGGGCGTCCTCTCCAGGTTGAAGGAGGTGGGGTGATGCAAGACCTTGAAGGCGTCCAGCTGGGCGCTCGGATCAAAGTGATCGGCGTCGGTGGGGGTGGCGGCAACGCAGTCAACACGATGATCGCGGCCAGCCTCCAGGGCGTCGATTTCATGACCGCCAATACCGATGCGCAGGCGCTCAAGAACAATCTCGCGTCCGTGAAGCTCCAGCTCGGCACGGCCTTCACGAAGGGCCTCGGCGCGGGCGGCAATCCCGAGGTCGGCCGCAAGGCCGCCACCGAAGACGTCGAGCGGATCCGCGAGGTGCTGACGGGCGCGGACATGGTGTTCGTCACCGCCGGCATGGGCGGCGGCACCGGCACCGGCGGTGCGCCGGTCGTGGCGCGGGTCGCCCGCGAGCTCGGAGCTCTCACGGTCGGCGTCGTGACCAAGCCGTTCCACTTCGAAGGCAAGAAGCGCGGGCGCCAGGCCGAAGACGGTATGCGCGAGCTCAAGGCCAACGTCGACACCCTGATCGCGATCCCGAACCAGCGCCTCCTCGCGGTCGCCGGCCGTAACATGTCGATCCTCGAGACCTTCAAGAAGGCCGACGACGTGCTGCTGCAGGCCGTCCGCGGCATCTCCGACCTCATCACCGTCCACGGCCTCATCAACCTCGATTTCAACGACGTCCGCACGATCATGTCCGAGATGGGCATGGCGCTCATGGGCGCCGCCGTGGCGAGCGGCGAGGACCGCGCGGTCGAGGCCGCGCAGAAGGCGATCTCGAGTCCGCTCCTCGAGGACGTCTCGATCCAGGGCGCGCGCGGGGTCCTCATCAACATCACCGGAGGTTCGGATCTCACCATCCACGAGGTGAACGAGGCCGCGACTCTCATCCAGGAGGAAGCCGACGACGAGGCCAACATCATCTTCGGCGCCGTCATCGACGAGACCATGTCGGATCAGATCCGCATCACGGTCATCGCGACCGGCTTCGGCGAGGGGCGCGAGGACGTGAAGCGGCCTCCGAGCGTCACCGCGCAGCCGGTGGCCCAGGCGCCCGCGCAGCATGCGCAGTACGCCCCGGCCGCTCCGGCCGCTCCCGCGCCCCGCGTCGCCTTCACGCGCGAGCCGGTCCGCGAGGCCGCCCAGTCCGCCGCTGCGATGGCGCGCAAGGTGGTCCGCGTCGGCGGGATCAACGATCTCGACGGCACGATGTGGACGCGGTCGAGCGGCGGGAACGAGCGGGGCGAGCCGATCTCGCTGACGGTGCCCGAGGACGACGACAGCCTCGACATCCCGACCTTCCTGCGCAAGCAGGCCGACTGACGCCGCACACGGCGGACGGCTCCACGGGGCACGCGGGCATCGCTCGCGTGCCCCGTGTCATTTGGTGGCGTCCTCTTCGCGGCCCGCACCGCGCCGCGCGATGCACTTTGCGCATTGAGGCCGATGGCCGCAACTGCTAGCGTGCGCCGGTCGCTGATCGTCGTGAGCGTGCCCCCGGGCGTCGGCTCCACGATCCCGCGCCGCGCGCGTGGCGTCGTCATTCGAGGAGGGGTACGTGATCGGACCAAGCAAACGACAGGCACCGTCCTGTGAGAACTTGAACCACCGGCGGGCCAATGCGCCCGTCGCGCATTGCCCGCAGTGCGGCGGGGTCGTGAACCAGAGCCTGCGTGCGGCCTCGCGCTGCGACGACGCCAAGCACCTCCAGGCGCGCCGGACGTTCGCCGCGTTCTGCATCCATTGCGGCACGCAGCTGATCGCGGCGCTGCGCTGAGCGCGCGGCGCCATGGAGCCGCCGCCGGCCGATGACGCGCGGTTGCCGCGCGCCGTCGAGGCGAGCCCGCGCGCCGAGGCGGTCCGCGCCGCGCTGCGAGCGGACGCCCGCCCCCTGCGGACCGGCGGCGCGCTCGCGGTGGCGCACGTGCCCATGACCGCGACGCTCCGGTCGATGCTCGCCACGCTCGGCGCGGCCGGGCGGCTCGTGCGCGGCCTCGAGACGGCCGAGGAGGCGCTCGCCGGCGAGCGTCGGGGGCTCGCGGCGTTACCGGAGGAGATCCGCCGGCGGCAGGGGTCGCGCGTGTCCCGCGTGCTGGTGATGAGCGCCGACGGCGCCGACCGGTTCCACCGCCAGGTGGAGCGCCTGGTGCTCGCACACGCACCCCGGGTGGTGGCATGCCGGGTCGACTGCACGAGCGCCGAACTCGGCGCGGCCGCCTTCGGCCCCGGGGAGGTCGCGAAGCTCGTGTTGAGCGGTCGAAAGGCGGCGGCCGTCGCTCTGCTCGAAGCGCTCGCCGGGCCCTGAGCGCGGGCACCCTGGCGTTTCAGCTCAAGTTACGGCCCGCTCCGGCCGAGAACATGTACGCACGGCGGGGACGTCCCGCGCGCGGCGCACAGCACATCGCATGTTCACGATCATCGGCATCGTCGTCGTCCTCGCCTGCGTGATCGGCGGGTTCGCGTTCATCGACGGGCCGATGCACGTCCTCTTCCAGCCCGGCGAGCTCATCATCATCGGCGGCGCGGCGGTCGGCTCGCTGTTGATCTCGGCCCCCGGCAAAGCGCTCGGGCTCGTCGGCAAGGGCTTGGGATCGGCCTTCGGCTCGAGTGCGCCGAGCAAGGGCGACTACCTCGACCTCTTGAAGATGCAGTACGAGGTCTTCCAGTTCATGCGGAAGAACGGAGCCGTCGCGCTCGACGAGCACGTCCAGGATTTCCACAAGAGCGCCATCTTCTCGAAGTACCCGAGCTTCCTGAAGAACCATCACGCGGTCGAGTTCCTGCGCGACGCCTTGAAGCAGATCGTGAACGGCACGGCGTCGGCGGAGGAGCTCGACACGCTCCTCGACACCGAGCTCGACACCCACCACGAGGAGCACATGATCCCGGTCGGTCTCATCCAGAAGACGGGTGACGCGCTTCCGGGTCTCGGCATCGTCGCCGCCGTGCTCGGCATCATCGTGACGATGGGCTCGCTCGACGCGGGGCCGGAGGAGATCGGTCATCACATCGCCGCAGCGCTCGTCGGGACGTTCCTCGGCGTCCTCCTGTCGTACGGCATCCTGAATCCGATCGCGACCAACATCGAGGTGCAGGGCGCCGCTGCGGCGAAGTACCTGCGCTGCATCAAGGACGGCGTGGTCGCCTCGCAGCGGGGGACGTCGCCGATCGTGGCCGTCGAGTTCGCGCGCAAGGCGATCTTCGAGAGCACCCGTCCCACGGGTGACGAGCTCGACGAAGCGGTGCGCAGTCTGAAGAGCGCCTGATGTCGGCCAAGGGCCAGCCGCAGGTCGTCGTCCGCTGGAAGAAGAAGAAGGGCCATGGCGGCGGCCACCACGGCGGCGCGTGGAAGGTCGCGTACGCCGACTTCATCACGTGCATGTTCGCGCTCTTCCTGGTGCTCTGGCTCCTCACCCAAGCCGACTTGAAGCTGCGCCAGGAGCTGGCGCGCTACTTCCGGAACGCGGGCGTGCAGTCGGGCGGCTCGATGCTCGGCGACAAGCTCGAGAACGCGAAGACCGAGAACAAGCGGCCGCTCGAGGCGGCCCTCACGATCGTCCAGGGCGTGGGGGAGGAACTCGAGGCGCTGCGCGGCTCGGCCAAGGAGATCCAGGAAGCCCTCGAACACGAGCCCGAGTTCGGCGCGATCAAGGACCACGTCCGCGTCGAGGTGACGTCCGAGGGGCTCGAGATCCAGATCGTCGACTCCGGCGCGAGCGGCCGCAAGGGCCTCCTCTTCGACCTCAGCAGCTCGGCGTTGAAGCCGGAGCTCGTGGCGCTCCTGAAAGAGCTCGCCGGCCACCTCAAGACGCTGCCGAACCACATCGAGATCGGTGGTCACACCGACGCGCGTCCGTTCGCCGCCGGCGCGGGGCTGAGCAACTGGGACCTGTCCTTCGAGCGCGCGAACAACGCGCGCGCCGTGCTCGAGCAGTCCGGCATCCGTTCGAGCCAGATCCTTCGCATCAGCGCGTACGGAGCCGAAAAGCCCCTGAACGTCGCCGACCCGCTCGCCGACGAGAACCGCCGCCTCAGCATCCTCGCCCGCCGCGAGAAGACCGACAAGGACGAGCAGGCGGGGCCGGCGTCGGCGGGTTTCGGCGGGCAACCGGTCGCGCCGCGCATCGTCGACCCCGGCACGCCGCCGGTGTGATGCGTCCGCGGCGTCCGCCCGCGGCTCGCAGCCAGGCTCCCTGCGCCGCAGCCGGCGGCAGGCTCTCAGCCTCGATCACGCCAGATCGAACAGCAGCAGCTCACTCGGCTCCGCGGCGACGATCGCGAGCGTGCGTTCGTCGCTCACCGCCGCGCCGTCGCCCGCCGCGAGCGTCGTGCCGTTCGCCGCAATCCGTCCGTGCGCGATCTGCACCCACGCGTATCGTCCCGGCGCGAGCGCGTGCGTGACCCGCATGCCGGGCTCGAGCACCGTTGCGTAGAGCGCCACGTCTTGGTGGATGGTGACGGACCCGTCCCGACCGTCGGGTGCGCCGACCAGACGCAACCGGCCGAGCTTCTCGTCGCGACCGAACGTGCGTTGCTCGTAGCTCGGCGGCGTGCCGGTCGTCGCCGGCAGGAGCCAGATCTGAAGCAGGTGCACAGGGGTGGTCGCCGACGCGTTGTGCTCGCTGTGGGTGACGCCGGTGCCGGCACTCATACGCTGGACGTCGTCGGGGCGAATGACCGAGCCGTTCCCCATGCTGTCTTTGTGCGCCAGGGCGCCCTCGAGCACGTACGTGACGATCTCCATGTCCCGGTGCGGGTGGGTGCCGAAGCCGCGCCCACCGCGGACGACGTCCTCGTTGATGACGCGAAGGGCGCGAAATCCCATATGTCGCGGGTCGTGGTACTCCCCGAACGAGAACGTGTGCCGGGTATCGAGCCACCCGAAATCGAAGTGGCCGCGGTCGTGCGCCTTGCGGATGGTGAGCATGACGAGGGAGATGCACATGCTTCCGGCGCTCGTCAACGGAACCGCCGGGGCCTATACTCGCGCGTTCGATGCCGGAGTCCCTTCGCGACCGCAATCGCGACCGCCACGCGCAGGAGCGCTTCCTGTTCACGCCTACCGGCGGAGGCGACGTGTCGGTCTGCCTCGTCTATCCCAACACCTACCCGGTCGGCATGGCGAACCTCGGCTTCCAGTCGGTGTTCGAGATCCTGAGCCGGCACCCGCGCGTGCGCTGCGAGCGTGCGTTTCTGCCCGACTCCGACCAGCGCGGCAGCGAGGTCGTGAGCTTCGAGAGCGGGAGGCCGCTGCGCGACTTCGAGATCGTCGCCTTCTCCATTTCCTTCGAGACGGACTATCTGCACGTGGTCGACATCCTCGCCGGCGCCGGCATTGCGCCGCTCCGCGAGGAGCGGCAGGGCGGCGGGCCGCTGCTCCTCTGCGGCGGACCGGCCACGTTCCTCAATCCCGAGCCGATCGCGGACTTCTTCGACGTCTTCTTCGTCGGAGAGGGCGAGGAGATGATTCCCGAGCTGCTCGCGCAATTCGTCGCGGCGCGCGACGCCGGGGCGGGCCGCGGCGGCGTGCTCGAGGCGATCGCCGAGGTGGGCGGCGCCTACCGCCCGGATCGTTACGCGGTCGAGTACGCGTCCGACGGGACGATCGCCTCGGTGGCGTACCATGGCCCCGGCTCGGGCGTCGTCACGCGTCGCCTCCTCGCCGACCTCGACCGCTTCACGACGGCGAGCAAGGTGCTCGCCCCCGGGGCGGTCTTCGGCGACATGTACCTCGTCGAGGCGAGCCGCGGCTGCGAGTGGGGCTGCCGTTTCTGCGCCGCCGGCTACATGTACCGTCCGATCCGCCATCGGAGCGTCGGTGCGCTCGAAGCCGCGATCGACGAGGGCCTCGCGCATCGCTCGACGATCGGGCTCGTCGGTGCGGAGATGGCGAGCGTACCGGGGGTCGCGAGCCTCTGTGAGCGCGTCGTCGCGGCCGGCGGGCGCGCCTCTCCGTCGTCGCTCAAGGCCGACGTCCTCACGCAGCGCCTCGCGCGCGCGCTCGGGCGGAGCGCCAACCAGAGCGTCACGGTCGCGCCGGAGGCGGGCTCGGAGCGCATGCGGCGGATCATCAACAAGAACCTGACCGAGCCCGAGATCCTGCGTGCCGCCGATTGGCTCGTCGGCGCCGGCGTGCGCGCCATGAAGCTCTATTTCATGATCGGCCTCCCGACCGAGACGCCCGAGGACGTCGACGCCATCGTCGACCTCAGCCGCAGGATCGGCGAGCGCTTCCAGCGCGAAGGCCGGGTGCAGCAGATCAAGCTCTCCGTGAATCCCTTCGGCCCGAAACCCTGGACGCCGTTCCAGTGGGAGCCGATGGAGGATCTGCGCTCGCTGAAGGCCAAGATCGGCCGGCTCCGGCGCGCGATCGGGCGGTTGCGCGGGGTCGACATCGACGTCGGGTCGCCACGCGAGGCGTACTACGCGACCGTATTGTCGCGCGGCGACCGTCGCGTATCGCGTCTGCTGCTCGCAATCCACGCGGCGGACGGCGACTGGTGGAGCGTGCTCCGCGCCTGGGAGCGGGAGCCTCCGGAGGGCGGCGTCGACCCGCGCGTCTTCTCGCATCGAGCCTACGCCGCGGACGAGATCCTGCCGTGGGACATCCTCGACCACAGCCTGCACAAGCGCTTCCTCTGGGCGGAGCGCGAGCGGGCACGGGTCGAGCGCCAGACGATGCCGTGCGACGTGACCACCTGTCGCGTCTGCGGGGCCTGTTGATGGCGATCGTCGGCACGGGCGTCGACGTCGCCGAGGTGGCGCGCGTACGCGCCGCGCTCGAGGAGCCGACGACCGGCGCGCGCTTCAGGGCGCGCGTGTTCACGCAGGACGAGCAGCGCTACTGCGAGGCGCGCGGCGCCGGTCGATTCCAGAGCTACGCCGCCCGCTTCGCGGCCAAGGAGGCGGTCATGAAGGCGCTCGGCCTCGGGTGGGGGCGTCACATCGGCTGGCTCGACGTCGAGGTCGTGCGCGCGGAGGACGGACGCCCGACGCTCCGCCTGCACGGCAAGGGGGGGGCCGCCGCGGGCGCCGCCGGGGTCGCGCGCTTCCACCTGGCGCTCAGCCACACCCGCGAGATCGCGATCGCGCAGGTGATCGCCGAGGGCGCCGCCGCGTGATCCGGGTATCGCGGCGTCCGCCGGACGGCGCGCGCCGCCTCGTTCGGCGCGGCACGCTCGCCGCCGCCGGCGGGATCACTCGCCGCGAAAGCTCGGCTTGCGCTTCTCGAGGAAGGCGCGGACGCCCTCGGCATAGTCGGCGCTCGCGAAGCAATCGGCGATCAGCCGCCGCACCGCTTCGAGGTCGCGCCCGCCCGGGTCGCGCTGGGTCTCGGCGATCGCGCGCTTCGCGGCGCGGATCGTGAGCGGCGCGTTCGCGGCGATGCCTTCGGCATAGCTCCGGGTGAAGGACGCCAAGTCCGCCTTGGCCACCACCTGGTTCACGAGGCCGATGCGGAGCGCCTCGTCGGCGGTGTAGGTGCGGGCCGTGAAGAAGAGCTCGCTCGCGGCGGAGGGGCCGACGAGGCTCGCCAGGCGCTCGACGCCGGCATACGCGTAGCCGAGGCCGAGCCGGGCCGGTGGAAGCGCCATGCGGATGTCGTCGGCGGCGACGCGGAGGTCGGCGCAGGCCGCGATCGCGAGGCCTCCGCCGATGCAGACGCCCTGGAGCATGGCCACGACCGGCTTCTCGAGCGCGAGCAGCGCCGCGAAGGCCCGGCCGTTCGTCTGCTCGTACGCGGCGGCGGAGGCGGGGTCCTTGCGATGGGTCGCGAACTCCGAGATGTCCGCGCCGGCCGCGAAGGCGTCGTCGCCGGCACCGCGCAGCACGACGACGCGGACCTCCGGGTCGGCCGCGAGCTCCGCGACGAGCCCCGGGATCGCTTCCCACATCTCGAAGCGCACTGCGTTCAGGCGCGCCGGGTTGCGGAGCACCATCCACGCCACACCCGCCGGGCCACGCTCGATGTCGATGCCGAACTCGCTCACGCCGCTTTCCCTTTCCGCGGCACCTCGTACACGAGCATTCACGGTTCCGCCAGGCGCCCGAGCAATGTCTCGGTTTCATCCGCGCGCACGAACGAGCGGTGGCAGCAAGCAGGCGGGTCGGGGAGGGTTTCTACGGTCGCCGGGTCGCTGGTCCCGGCGCGTAGAGCCCGCCGGAGCTTCTCCGTCTTGCGCACACGCGAGCTGACGGCTCCCCGAAGCCATCCCCGACCCGCCTGCTTGCCGCATCCATTCGAACAGAGCCAACTCGATCGCGGCCGCTATGCGCACGCCGAGTCGGCGAGCCGCCACGGCCTCGACGGTCGTGTGTGATTGGAATCGCCGGCGGGTGGGTCCGGGAGTGCTTCGGGGAGCCGTCAGCTCGCGCCGTGCGCAAGACAGGGAGGCACCGGCGGGCAGTACGCGCTGGGTGCCAGGAACTGGGCGACCGTAGAACCACTCCCTGACCCACCCGCCGGCGCCATCGAACGAAGACCGATCGCGGCAGATCGAAACTCTGGTGCACGATCAACCTGAGACGCTACCGGCGTGCGGCGCGACTGGCGGTGCGCCAGCTCTTGCGAGTACAATTCGGCCGGTCGAGGGGAGGGGGCGCGATGGAGCATCGCTTCCGGACGAGCCGGTTCACGCGCGGCAACGTGGTCTTTCCGACAGAGATGGTCGTGACCGATCGCCACGTCAGCCGCATCAAGCCGTCCCTCGTCGGCTCCATCGAGGAGAGCATCAGCTTGCGCCAGGTGTCGTCGGTGACGGTGAGCCACGGGGCCCTCTTCGCGGACGTGACCGTCCACTCCTCGGGCGGCACCGACCCGCTCCGCAGCCACGGACTCACCAACGCCGAGGCGCGACGGTTGAAGGAGCTGATCGAGGAGCTCCAGAGCAACATCCTGAGCGCCGGGGTGGCGGACCTGAGCGGCCTCCGTCCCTGTCCGCGTTGCGCCGAGACCATCAAGGCGGCGGCGCAGGTGTGCAAGCACTGCGGCGCCGACATCCCGATCGTCCTCACCGAGGAAGCTCCGCCCGAGCCCGTCGCGGAGCCTGCCGACACCTTCGGTGCCGAGCGCGCCGCCGGCCCGGCGGCCGGCGACGACGAAGACTGGACCTGGAGCTGATCATGGCCGACGAGTTCGCCCCCGCCAAAGCGCGCTTCGTCGCTCTCGTGCGCGAGATCGATCCCGACGTCGCGGTCGTCATCCCGGAGCGTTCGACCCAGGACGCCTTTCTCATCTCGCTGACGCGCGGGGCGAATCGCCGCTTCCTCACGCTCTCCGAGGACGACATGCTCGATCTCGTGGAGGATCCGCGGGCGGCGGCAACCATGCACGCCCGCCTCCGTGCCGAAGTGGCGGCGCTGTAACGCGCCGAACGCCGCGACAATCGAGCGTTGTCGACCTCCCAGGCACGGAGGCGGCCGCCTAGACTGGGATCTGGCCACAGGCGGTGCGGCGTGAGGCTATCAATGGAACGCTGGCTGGTGCGGGCAGCGCGAGTTCAGGCGCGGGCGTCAATGGGGCGGCGGGGCGGGGGCGGCTCCTCGTCGGCGTCGTCGGACGGGCGGCGCCGCGTGCGAGCTACCGCGTCCTCGTCTTCCCCCTTGGCGTCGATGCTCTTGGGGCGGGGCGCGGGGTTGCTCGCCGACTTCGCGAGGGCGAGGGCCTTCTGTGAGAGGTGCACCACGACGTCGCGGGTGACGTCTCCCGCGGGGCGGAGCCCAGGCGAGGTGTAGCGGGCGCGGTCGGTCGTGCGCGCGACGGCTTCGCGCTCGACCTCCGGCGGCGTCATGCCGCGGCGGGCGTCGGTCGCGAGGGCCGTCGCCGTCCGGCTCGGACCGGCGGTGCCGGGACGGCCGCTCGTGGGGTCGAGGTCCATCGACCTCGAGCAAAGCAACCGCGGGCGGGATCGCCTAGCCCGCACTCGTCCGAAATGCGCATCGTGACGAGCGCAGTGCGCGGACGCCACGGCGCCCGCCGCGCGACCTCGTGTGGCCCGTCCTTCGCTTCACCGGGCGCGCTTCAGGCGGCGCGCGTCGCGGTCGCGATCTCGGCGAGCCGGCGCACGTGCTCTCCCATCGCCGCGAAGCGCTCGTCCTGCGTCTGGCCGCGCGCGAAACGCACGTAGATCTGCTGGAGGACGACGGCGAGCTTGAAGAGCGCGAAGGTCTCGAAGAAGGCGATGGCGCCGAGATCGCGGCCGCTGCGGGCGGCGTAACGTTCGATCACTTCGCGGCGCGTGGGGAAGCCTTCGAGGTAGGTCGGCTGCATGGCGATCGCGAGCCGCTCCGGCGGGTCGGTCGCCTCGGGCCAGTAACCGAGCAGCGTGCCGAGGTCGATCCGCGGGTCGCCGAGCGTCGTCATGTCCCAGTCGAGCACGGCGACAACGCGTCCCGGGTCGTGTCGGTCGAGCATCATGTTGTCGAGCTTGAAGTCGTTGTGGACGACCGTCGCTTCGAGCGCGGGCGGGATGCGCGCCGCGAGCCACGCCGCCAGGTCTTCCATGGCGGGCAGCTCCTCGGTCTTCGCGCGCTGCCAGCGTTCGGACCACCCGGCGATCTGTCGGGCGACGAAGCCCGCCGGCTTGCCGAGCGCCGCGACGGGCGTGCCCGCGACCGGCACGGCGTGCAGGTCGGCGAGCGCGTCGACCGCGGCTTCGCCGATGCGGCGCCGGACGGCGGGGTCGTCGGCGATCTCGTCCGGCATGGTGCGGCGTACGACGATGCCGCGGCGCCGCTCCATGACGAAGAACGGCGCCCCGATGACCGCCGGGTCCTCGCAGAGCGCGTACACGCGCGGCGCGGGCGCGTAGTACGGCCCGAGCGCGGCCAGCGCGCGGTACTCGCGCACCATGTCGTGCGAGCGCGGCGCCACGGGACCGAGCGGCGGCCGGCGCAGCACGTACTCACGGTCGCCGTAGCGCAGGAGGTAGGTGAGGTTCGCGTGACCGCCGGGGAATTGCAGGATGTCGAGTGGCCGGTCGCTCTCCGGGAGCTTGCCGCGCAGATAGGAAGCGACGACGTTCGCGTCGAGCTCCTCGTCCGGTCGAACCGGCGCGACGTCCGACGACTCGCTCACGGCCGTCGACCGGTCACGCGCCGTAACGCGCGATCGCGAGCTGCACGATCTCGGTGATGAGATCGCAGTGGGACCGTCCGGACTTCTTTGCGGCCTTCGCCAGCTCCGCGGTCGAGAGCAGCCAGGGGTTCGGGTTGCACTCGATGACGTGCGCCTTGCCCTCGGCGTCGAGGCGAATGTCGATACGGCCGTAGTCGCGCAGGCGCAGCGCCTGGTACGCGGCGATCGCGGTCTGCTCGATCTCGGCCTCGACCTCGTCGTCGAGATCGTCGGGAAAGAAGGGCTGCGTCCGCCGGTAGACCTCGGTGCCTTCCTCCCACTTCACCTCGGTGCCGGCGATGCGGGGCGTACCTTCCGGCAGCTGCGACAGGTCGAGCTCCACGATCGGCAGCGCCTCGGGGTCCTGGTTGCCGAGCACGGCCACGTAGATCTCGCGGCCCTCGATGTACTCCTCGATGAGGACGGGCCCGTCGAAGTCGGCGTGCACCTGGTCGATGCGCTCCATCAGCTCCTTCAGACTCCCGACGACGGCGCTGAAGCGGATGCCGATCGACCCGTCCTCGAGCCCGGGCTTCACGATCACCGGGAAGTGGATGTCGTGCGCCCACTCGAGCCGGCCGCGATGCCCGGTCATGAACGACGGCGTCCGGATGCCGTGGAACGCGAAGATCTTCTTCGCGAGCGCCTTGTCCTGGGCGAGGAAGAGTCCCTGCGGTCCGGCGCCCGTGTAGCGCCGGCCGACGAGCTCGAGATAGGCGGCGACGTGCATCTCCTTCGTGTCGTCGCCCGCGTAGGACTCGGTGAGGTTGAAGTAGAGGTCGGCGCGCTCGGTCGCGAGCGAGTGCAGCGAGTCCGGGGTGCCGTCGAGCGTGTGATAGAAGGGCTCGTGTCCCGTCTTCTTCAGAGCGTCGTAGATTTCTTCGTGATCGTGCTTGGGACGGCGCCGCTTGCGACGTGACGACTTCGCCTCGGCCGCTTCCTCCGCCCCGCTGTCCGTTGCGTCGTACACGACGCCCACGCGCAGCTTTGGCATTGGCGGACCGTATCGCGACGCCCCGTGAAAAAAAAGCGGAAAGTCGATGTGCGGCGCGTGTCAGCGGCGCTTCGGCGCTACCAGCACGGCGGCCACGGCCCACACGCCGAATACGAACCCGAGCCCGAGCCAGAGCCGTGGCGGA
This sequence comes from Deltaproteobacteria bacterium, assembly GCA_020848745.1. NCBI lineage: Bacteria > Pseudomonadati > Myxococcota > Myxococcia > Deltaproteobacteria bacterium. The sequence continues at coordinate 31,038 of JADLHM010000144.1, forward strand.
TGGCCGTTGTTGCGCGCGACGATGCGGCAGACGATGGCGTCGCAGGTATTCACCAGCAACGCGGTGGCGACGAGCGTCGGCCAATCGAGCGGCGTCGCGGTGACGAGACGGAGGCCGGTGAGCCAGCCGAGCGCGGTGTGGAGGGAATCGAGCACGATCGACGCGCTTTCTTGACCGCGAAAGCGCGCCACTATAAACGGCGGCCTTTCCGCTGACAATCGGGAGGAGCAGAGATGGCGCGACGTGAAGCGACGCTCCTTTCCTGGATCGTCGAGATGGGCGAGGCGAGGCTCCTGCAGTTCGCCGAGGAGCTGCTCGCGAATCCCAAGATGGCCGAGGCGTTCTCGTCCGCGCTGCAGCGTGCGGCCAAGACCAAGGGACAGGTCGATCGAAACATGCAGATGGTGCTCGGACTGCTGAATCTGCCGTCGAAGGCCGACTACAATCGGCTGCTGTCGAAAATCGAGGCACTGCAGGGCAGCCTGGTCAACCTCAACATCAAGGTCGACCGCCTGCTCGCGGAACGCGACCGGCCGAAGCCGCGGCGACGGCCGTCCGCCAAGTCCGAAGCCGCGTCGAGCTGAGCCGGGACCGCGTCTCGCGGACGCGGCCGTCGGGTGGCGCTGGGCGACGCCCGCGCCCGCCTCGCCGCGTCAGCCCCGCGGGCCGAAGGTCTCGCTCAGCCCGACGAGGCGCGCGAGCGAACTCGGCTCCTCGGGCGCGAGCGGGATCTCGACGACGAGCGCGTCCGGCGCCGCCGCCCGCAGGCGCTCGATCTCGGCGCGCTCGGCGCGCACGAGCGCGGTGAAGCGACGGTGCAACGTGGCCAGCTTCTTCCCGAGCGCGAGATCGGCCCGCTCCGCGCCCTGGACGTCGGGAAAGGGGGGATGGCCGAGCAGGCTCGGTGGCAGCACGCGGTTCACGACGAAGCCGGCGAACGGCAACCCGGCGCGCACGAGCTCGCGGTGGAACGCGATGGTCTCGGCGACGCGCGCGCTCTCGGGCGTCGTCACCAGGACGAAGGATGTCTCGGGCGCGCGCAGGAAGCGCGCGACGCTCGCGGCGCGCTCCTGGAATCCCGCCGAGAACTCCTCGAGGCCGCCGACGAATTCCGCGACGTCGCGCAGCAGCTCGAAGCCGGTGAAGCGCTCGAGGCCGCGCAGCACCGCGCCGAGCGCCGCCTGCGCGAGGCGCGAGCCCTCGCGGGCCAGGATCAAGCTCGGGTTCTGCAGGATGGCGGCGGCGCGCGAGGTGAGGAGCGCGGTCAGGCGCTCCGGAGCCTCGAGGAAATCCAGCGCGTGTTGCGTCGGCGGCGTGTCGACCACGAGGAGGTCGTAATCGCCGCTGCCGGCGAGCGCGTGCAGCCGCTCCATCGCCATGTACTCCTGCGAGCCGGTGAGCGCGGTCGAGATGCTCTCGTAGATGCGGTTGGCGAGCACGCGCTCGGCGGCGGCGCGAGTCGGCGCGTAGCGCTCGATCAGCTCGTCGAAGGTGCGCTTGGTGTCGAGCACCATCGCGTCGAGCGAGCCGCCGTGCAGACGGCGCCCGAGCGGCACCCGGTGCGGCGCGCCGTCGGGGCTCGAGATGCCGAGCGCGTCGCGGAGCCGGCGCGCCGGGTCGATCGTGAGGACGGCGGTGCGTCGTCCGTGACCAGCGGCGGCGACGCCGAGCGCGGCCGCCGTGGTGGTCTTGCCGACGCCGCCGCTGCCGACGCACACGAGCAGCCGCTGGCGGCGCAGGAGCGCGACGACCGCCGCGGCCCCCGCGCAGCCGGGCGCGGAGCGTTCCTTCCCGCGCCGGTAGTCGATCGGACCGGTGTGGCGCTCGGGACCGTTCACGACGATGCTCGTCACGAGACCCGCCGGGAGCCGCGCGCGTGCGGCCGGGCGAGCGCGTCGGCCAGCGGCTCGAGCGTCGCGAGGGTGATGCGTCCGGGCGGCGCTTGGGGGAGGCACACCGGGCGCTCCGGCAACGCGTGCCGCAGGCGGCGGATCTGGCGCTCCGCCGCGCGTTGGCGCGCCAGGTTGAAACGCGCGACTCCGAGATGGGGTTGCCACGCGGGAGGGACCTCGGCCGGCTCCGCTCGCAGGCGGTGTGCCTCGACGCGCGTGAAGCGGAACGGATCGACCGCATTCACGATCACGGGGAGGAGCGCGACCCCGACCCGCATGAGCGCGGTCGCGAGTTCGAGCGTCTCGTTCACGGCCATTTCCTCGGCGCGCGTGACGACGGTGACGGCCGCCCGCTTCGGGTCGCCGAGCAGGAGCGCCAGGTCGCGCGCCGTGTTGGTGAGCGGACCGAAGGGCAGCATCTTGAGGAGCGCGCCCGGCGTCGAGAGCAGCGGCACCGAGTGCCCGGTGGCGGGCGCGTCGACGATCACGAGGTCGAAGCGGTGCCGCTTGCGCTTGAAGCCCGTGCGCTCGTCCTCCCATTCGGCGATGCGCACGAGCGTGAGGAAGTCCTCGAGGCCGGGCGCGGCCGCGGCCACGACGCGGAACGTATTGCTCTCGAGCAGTCGGCGGGCGAGCGCGCGGATGCGCAGCATGCCCGTCAGGAAATCCTCCATGATGACAGCCGGCGCGATCGCCGCGGCGGCGAGCTCGGGCGTGAGCTCGGTCGGGTCGGGCCCGAGCGTGAGGTCGCCGAGGTAGTCGCCGAGCCGGCCGAGCGGGTTGATCTCGACGACGAGCGTGCGCTTGCCGGCGCGCGCGGCGGCGAGCGCCAGGGCCGACGCGACCGCGGTCCGTCCGACGCCTCCCTTGCCGGTGATGAAGACGAGTCGGCGTTGCAGCACGGCGTCGAGCATCGGGATCGCCTTACTACGCGCGGGTTCCGGCGCGGTCAAATTGACATTCCGGAAACGCTTCCCTAGCGTCCCGCCATGGCCCGACGGGTGGTGGATCTGCGTCCCGCTGACGTCGCCCCGACGCCGCCGCGCCGCCGCCGTCGCAGGCGGGGTGACGCCGACCACGAGGCGTTCGGCCAGCGGCTCCGCGAGCTCGAGCGCGAGATCGAGGAGGCACTCGCCGGGATCGCGGAGGGCGCCGACTACGGGGCCTGGCTGCGCGGCGTCGGCGAGGAGGTGCTCGGCTTCTACGCCGACCTCGGCCGCGCCTTCATGGAGAGCGGCCTCGGCGGCGCGTTCGTCCGCCTCCGCATGGTCGGCACCGCCGATCGCGTCGACGACTTCGGCTACGATCCGGCCTTTCATGCCCGGGTGGAGCCGCTCGTGCGCGCGCTCTACGAGCAGTGGTGGCGGGTCGAGGCGGCGGGGCTCGACCACGTACCGCTCTCGGGTCGCCTCCTGCTCGTCGGCAATCATTCCGGCGGCGTGTTTCCGTACGACGGCATGATGATCGCCGAGGCGCTCCGCGCGCACCATCCGGGCGGGGGACGGCAGGCGCGGCCGCTCGTCGAGGACTTCGTCTACCAGGCGCCCTTTCTCGGGCCGCTGCTCGCCCGGATGGGCGTCGTGCGTGCCTCCTCGCAGAACGCCCGCCGCCTGCTCGCGCGTGAACAGGCGGTGATCGCGTTTCCCGAGGGAGCGAAGGGGCTCGGCAAGTATTACCGGGAGCGCTATCGACTGCAGCGCTTCGCGCGCGGCGGCTTCGTCTCCTTGGCGCTCCAGAGCGGGGCGCCGCTCGTGCCGGTCGCGGTCGTCGGGGCGGAGGAGATCCACCCCGTGCTCGCGCGCTGGGGCTGGGCGGCGCGCGGCCTGGACCTGCCGTATTTTCCCGTGACGCCGACCTTTCCATGGCTCGGCCTGCTCGGGCTCGTGCCGCTGCCGACGAAGTGGCGCGTGGTCTTCGGGGCGCCGATCGACCTCGCCGCGCAGTATGGGCCGGACGCGCATCGTGACGAGCTCCTGGTGAATCGCCTGAAAGAGGAGATCCGCGAGCGCATCCAGCGCATGCTGGTCGCCGCGCTCTCCGAACGGCGGTCCGTCTTCGCCTGAGAGAAGCGAGCGGCCGGCCGCCGAACCCTGCCGCCGTGGTCCGGCGGCGCCTCTCAGGATTCGCCTCGGCGCAGCACGCGCCGCACCGTGTTCCCGAGGTCGCGCAGATCGATCGGCTTCGCGAGGAAGGCGGCGGCGCCGAGCCGCGTCGCGAAGCGTTGGGTCTCCGGGTCGCTCTGCGCCGAGATGACGATCACCGGGGGCCGCCTCGGCGGCGACGATCCCGGGTGCTGCGTATTCCTGAGTCGTCGCAGCACCTCCCAGCCGTTCATGCCGGGCATCCGAAGGTCGAGGATCAGGAGCTCGACCTGGCCGCTGGCCAGCGCGGAGAGGACGAGCTGCCCGTCGGTGACCGGCGCGACGTCGTATCCGGCGCGGGCGAGAGCGCTCGCGAGCACGGTCCGCGTGCCGTCGTCGTTCTCGGCGACCACGATCATGCGACACCTCTGCGCGAGCCTCTCGCCCGTCGGGCCGTCATGCGGCGCCGTCGCCGATGCGTCCCGTCTTCCGTCCTCATGGCGTCCCTAGAACACGTACGACAGCTCGGCGGCGATGGTCTGCTGATCGTTCTGGAAGTCGTCGTCGGCGCCGACCAGCGACTTCTCGTAGAGCTGGTGCTGGCCCTTGTCGTAGCGGTACTCGGTGCGGAACATCAGGCCTTCCGCGAGCACGACCTTGAAGGTGGCCGTGATCTCCCAGGCGCTCTGATGGTTGCCGAATCCGTCGCCGTTCGGCGTCGGCAGGCGCGTGCCGTCCGAGTCGTCGAAGTACTCGCCGCGGAGCGCGAAGCCGATCGGCACCGGCAGCGCGTCGACGAGATCGTAGGCGAGGATGCCGGAGAATGTGTTCCACTCCGCGTCGCCGCCGACGTCGAGGTCGGTCTCGTTGCCGTAGTCGTAGTTCAAGATGATCCCGAAGTTCTCGACCGGCTTGATGGTCGCGACCAGATCGATCAGGCCGCGCTTCGAATCGCCCCGATCGGGTTGCTCGGCGCCGTAGATGCCGTTGACGAGGAACGTGAACTGCTCGACCGGCGTGAGTCCGAGGCTGCCGACGAACGTCTTGCCGTCGTTCGAGTCGACGACGTTGTCCCAGCCGTTCACGATGCCGAGCATCAGGCTCGCTTGCGTGCCGAACGCGTAGGTCGCCGTCGCGCCTGCGTGCGTGAAGGGATTGGCCCACGAGAACGTGAGCGAGCGGCTGATGTTCGGGTTGCTCCAGGGCTCGATGACCTCGGGCCCGATGTGGGTCACGAACTTGCCGGCCTTCAGCTGGAGATCCGGAAGCCCCGGGAAGTTGTAGGTGATGTAGGCTTCCTGGAGGTCGACCGAATTCTGCTCCTCGGCGACGTTGCCGCTCGTGCCGTCGCCGTCCCAGTCGGTGCCGAGGCGTTCGGCGAGCTTGCCGAAGTCGACCTTGGTCACGAAGCCGACGCCGTCATCACCCGGCGCGCGCGAGATCTGCAACTGGAAGAGATCGAGGACGAAGCTGTTGTGGTCCTGGTCGAAGGAGCGCAGCGAGATGCGCTTCGAGTCCGGATCGTTGAAATCGTACTTGTACGAGGTCGCGATGCCGCCGCCGAGCTTGATGCCGAACGGCAGATGCTTGATGTGCGCCTCGATCTGGTCGAGCCGGCGCTGCAGCTCCGAGGTGTCGCAGCACCCCGCCGGCTCGCCCTTGCGCTCGAGCCGCTCGAGCCGCTCTTCCAGCGTGAGCCCTCCTTCGGCCCGCGCGTCGGTGGCGACGGCGAGGCTCGCTGCTGCGGCCACGACGGCCATGTACGTCGGCAACCATTTCGTCTTCGTCATGATGCCCTCCTCGATGGCGGTGCGCACCGATGCGCGTGGTCAGACGAGGTCCGTCGAGCAAGGCCGGTGCCAGTCGGCGGCGACGAATCGTCCGGCCAGGCGTCGGAAATTCCGTGGTGTCCACGGATCCCGCATGCTCGACCGGCGGGCGGTGATGAGAAAATGGGCAGCGTAGGACGTGCGCGGTCTCGCGCCACGGCAGCGGACCCGCTCTACCGGCCGGATGCCATGTGCTATCGACGAGCGGTGCGGGGAAGGGGGTGAACGTGGGGACGCTCTTCTGGGTCGCGGTGGCGCTCGGGGTCGTCGAGGGGGTGACGGAGTTCGTGCCGGTCTCGTCGACGGGGCATCTGATCCTCACCGGCGCCTGGCTGGCCTTTCCCGACGAGAAGGCGGCCGCCTTCGAGATCTTCATCCAGCTCGGAGCGGTGGCGGCCGTCGTGTGGTTCTACCGCGAGCGCATTGGCGCCCTCGCGCGTGACGTATGGCGGGATGCCGGGGCGCGGGCCTTCGTCGGGAAGCTCCTGGCCGCGTTCGTGCCCGCGGCGGTCGTCGGGCTCCTGCTCCACGACTGGATCGTGCGCATGCTCTTCGGGCCGCTACCGGTCGCCGTCGGGCTCGCCGTCGGCGGGGTCGTGCTGCTCGCGGTGGACGGACCGCGGCGTCCGCCGGGCCGTACGACGCGCCTCGACGACGTCACGTGGGGGCAAGCGCTCCTCGTCGGCTGCGCCCAGGCCGCGTCCCTCTGGCCGGGCGTCTCGCGCTCGGGCGCTACGATCATCGGCGCGTTGCTCGCGGGCCTCGCCCGCCCGACCGCCCTCGAGTTCTCGTTCTTCCTCGCGATCCCGACCCTCGGCGCCGCGTCGGTCTTCGCGCTCTGGGAGTCACGTCACGTATTGGCCGCGGCGGACGTGCCGATCTTCGCCGTCGGCCTCGTGACCTCGTTCGCCGTGTCCCTCGCCGCGATCGCGGTTCTGCTCCGCTACGTGCGCGAGCACGACCTCCGCGCTTTTGGCTGGTATCGCCTCGCCCTAGCAGCCCTTCTCCTCGCCCTGGCAGGTTGCTGAAAAAGGGGCATCTGCTGCGTTGCTCCCTCCTTCGCTTGCCGTGCCCTCGGAGAGGGTGCGGCGTAGCTCCGCTACGCCTCCGCGCTCAGTCGGTCGCGCCTTGCATCTGCCCCTTTTTGAGC
>JADLHM010000145.1 GCA_020848745.1 Deltaproteobacteria bacterium
CGGTCGTGTGCCCGACCCTCTACGGCTTCATCCCGCGGACCTACTGCGGCGAGGCGGTCGCGGCGCACGCGATCCCCGGCGGTCCGACGGTGACGCGCGGCGACGGCGACCCGCTCGACGTCTGCGTCCTCACCGACCGCGCGATCGCCCGCGGCGAGATCGTGCTGCAAGCGCGGCCGATCGGCGGGCTCCGCATGGTCGAGGCCGGCGAAGCCGACGACAAGATCATCGCCGTGCTCCTCGGGGATCCGACCTTCGGCGAGCTCGCCGACGTGCGCCAGCTGCCGCGCGCGGTCGTGGATCGCCTCCGCCACTACTTCCTCACCTACAAGACGATCCCCGGCGACGCGCCGGCCACGATCACGGTCGACCCGGTCTACGATGCCGCCGAAGCGCGCGCGGTGATCGTCGCGGCGCGCGCCGACTACGCGCGCCGCTTCCCGCCGGCGGCGACCTGAACGCTCGCGGCCGTTCGTCACCTCGGCCGGGCGTGGGCACCGACCGCCGCGAGCTCAGCCGCCGGGCCGGACCATCGCCAGCGCCGCGAGCAGCCGGTTGGTCTCGTCCTCGGTGCCGACCGAGATGCGGAGCGCGTCCCGCAGCCGATCCGTCGCGAAATGGCGGACCAGCACGCCGCGCTCCCGGAGAAGGGCCTGCACGGGCGCCTGGTCCTCGCCGGAGCGGCGCGCGAGGACGAAGTTCGCGGCCGACGGCAACACGTCGTAGCCGAGGCCCGCGAGCCGCTCCGTGAGACACGCCCGCGTCGCCGTGATGCGCGCCACGTTCCGCTCCATCCACGCGATCTCGACGAGAGCGGCGGTGCCGGCGGCGATCGCGACCCGGCTCAGGTTGTACGAGTCCTTCACCTTGGCGATCTCGGCGAGGAGGTCGGCGTGGCCGAAGAGCAGGCCGATCCGCATCCCGGCGAGCGAGAACGACTTCGAGAAGCTCCGCAGCACGACGACGTTGTCGTGGTCGGCGAGGAGCGGGAGCGCGGTCGAGCCCGGCGGCGCGAAGTCGACATAGGCCTCGTCGACGACCACCACGCCGCCGAACCCGCGGGCGAGCTCGCCGATGGTCGTGATCGGCGTCAGGCTCCCCGAGGGCGCATTCGGGTTGCAGATCATCATCAGCCGGCCTTCCGCCGCGAAGAGCGCCGGCGGCAGCGTGAAGTCGGCCGGAAACGGGATGGTGAGCGCGCGCCCCTCCTGGATCGTGACGAGCGTGTCGTAGAGGGAGTAGGTCGGCTCGGGATAGACGACGATGTCGTCGGGCCCGACGACGGCGCGCATGAGCATCGTGAGGAGCTCGTCGGAGCCGTTCCCGGCGAGGACCTGCTCGGGACGGACGCCGTAGACACGCGCGGCCTCCTCGCGGAGCGGCTTCGCGCTCGGCTCGGGATAGAGGCGGAGATCCGCGGACACCGCGGCCCCGGCGGCCGCGACGACGGCGGGCGCGGGTGGATACGGGTTCTCGTTGGTGTTGAGCTTCACCACCCGCCCCCCTTGCGGCTGCTCGCCGGGGACGTAGCCGTGCATGCGCTCGACGATCGGACGGACGCGGCTCACGCGCCGAGACTATGCCGGAACCGCGCCGTCGTCACTCGACGGCCTCGGTCGCGCCGTCATTGGGCGGCTTTGGATCGGACGGCCTTCTTGAGCAGGATCGGCCCCGGCCGGCTCGCGGGCGCCTCGGCGTGGTCGACGAGGTAGCGGTCGGCGATCGACACCGCCTGGCGCTTGCGATCGGGCATCTCGATCAGGACGTCGACGACCTGCTCCCAGCGCCCGCGATCGGCTGTCGCGAGCTCGAAGAGATCGATCGCGAGGTCGATGTCCTTCGTCTTGAGCGCCTTGTCGCCGCGCACGACCAGCTGCTCGCTCGGGATCGGCACGTGGCCGAGCTCGCAGACCCGCACCATGTCCTGGATGCGGCCCCGATCGAGCAACTTGTCGCGAAGGAGGCTCCAGTCCGCGAGCGCCACGACGTCGGCGTTCCGGGTGAAGAGCTCGAGCGCCTGATCGAGGTAGCCGCGCGACAGGTAGCGCCGGCCGACCAGGACGTCCGCTTGCTTCGAGGGCATGGGAAGAAACCTCCTTCGCGCAGCGGGCACTGCGCACGGCAAAAGGTAGAGCGGCCCTGCCTCCCATTCAAGACGAAAGATCGCCGGGCGCGCGCGCCAACGCAGACGCCACGCGCGCGTTCGCCATCGCGTTCCCACTGGCGCCGCCGCCGCCAGCGCGTTGAATTCACGCGCCTTCTGCGATAGCGCGAAGGAACCTCGCATGCCGTCCGAAAAAAATCGTGCGATCGTCTCCGTCGTCGGTCGCGACCAGAAGGGCGTGGTTGCCCGGGTCTCCACCTACCTCGCCGGCTGCAGCATCAACATCGAGGACATCGAGCAACGGGTGATGGAGGGGCTCTTCATCATGACGATGCGGGTCGATCTGACCGACCTCGCGCCGTCCCTCGACGAGATGATCCTCGGCCTCAAGAAGATCGGCGAGGACATGCACATGGAGGTGAGCGTTCGCCTCCACAGCACGCGCGAGCCGAAGCGCGTCGCCGTGCTGGTCAGCAAGGAGCCGCACTGCCTCGAGCAGCTGATCGCCGACCGCGGCGCCAACCTCTTGAACGGCGATCTCGTCGCCGTGCTCTCCAACCACGAGGTGCTGCGGCCGATCGCGGAGCGCGCCGGGCTGCCGTTCGAATCGCTCCCGGCGACCGACAAGCCCGCCCACATGGCGTTCCTGCTCGCGAAGCTCCGCGACGCCCGCGCCGACTACGTCGTCCTCGCGCGCTACATGCAGGTGCTGACGGCCGACGTGATCCGCCAGTACCCGAGCCGCATCATCAACATCCACCCCTCGCTCCTGCCGTATTACCCGGGCGCCAACGCCTACAAGCAAGCCTACGAGGAGGGCGTGCGCGTCTCCGGCTGCACCGCGCACTTCGTGACCGAGCAGCTCGACCAGGGACCCGTCATCCTGCAGGACGTCTTCCACATCCGGGTCGGCGAGGACACGCTCGACGAGGTGAAGGAGCGCGGCCAGGCCCTCGAGGGCAAGGTGCTCTCGCAGGCGCTGCAGTTGGTCCTGAACGAGCAGCTGGTCGTCACCGACAAGAAGGTGCTCTTCCGACCCGGGCGGCTGCCCGCCTGAGGCGGGCGTGGTGACGAGCCTCCTCTTCGCGGCGGTCGTCCTCGTGACCGCCGCCGCCTGGGTCCTGCGCGGCGCGGCGCGCCGGCGCGCGCGCGCCGCGAGCCGGCGCGGTCCGGGCACGTCGCTCGCCGAGGCGATCCCGGTGTCGTCCTTCGAGACGATCGACGAGACCGTGACCGCGCGACGCTGCCACTGCGGCGCCGGCATGCACGCGGTCGGCGAGGGCGCGCGCGAGCTCGACGGTCGGCGCTTCCGCTACGCGCGCGTCGAGTGCGATGCCTGCGAGGACGAGCAGGTGCTCTACTTCGACGTGACGACAGTCTTCCACTGATGGCGCGCGGCGACGCGACGAAGGCCGCGCGCGGCCGGACGAGGACGCGCTGGTCAGGAATCCGCGCCGACGGTCGTGCGCAGCCGCTCGCCGACGCGCGCCGCGATCGCGCCGACGCCGTTCGCCACGTCGACGAGCGCGGCGTACGCGAGCGCCGTCATGCTGACCGCCGCGAACGCGAGCGTCGACGGCAGCGCGGGGTGGATGCCGAACGGCAGCGACGGCACGCGGCGCGAGTAGACGAGCCGCAGACGCGGCCGCTCGCGGGAGGAGCCGACGGCGCAGCGCTGTCTCCTCCCGCGGCGAACGGCCGGCATGTGGTCGATCGTCGGACGCAGGCGGCTCGGGTCGTCGAAGCGCGGCATCGCGGATCTTGGCCAGCAAGGGCGGTGCCACCGGGCGGCGGCGCCGACCACGCACCCGCGCGGTAGAAATCCTCGGGATCCGCCGCGCGGGAGCGCCACGAATGTGACGCTTCGTTTGCGGATCGACGACGGAGTCGCAAGGATCACGACGATGCGGATCGCCGAGGGCCGTCTCTTCGCCTTGTTCTCGTTCGACGTCGGCTACGAGATCGATCTGGCGCGACTGCGCGCGGAGACTCCCGCGGGCGGAGCGACGAACGACCCTCGCAAGGAGGCGGCGCCGCCGCGCGTGCAGTACCCCTCGCCCGCCGTCGCGCTCGCGCTCGGCCCGCGCGAGGTCCCACTCGCCGGCCGCCGCGTCGGCGCCGAGGTGACGCTCCGCGCGCACGAGTTCGGCGCCGCCACGGTGGTGTTGGCGCTGCCGTTCGAGGGCGTCGACTGCGCCGTGGTGCCGACGCTCATGGCGAACCTGACGACCGCCAACGCGCTCGAGACGACCGCCCGCGCCGTGCTCGACGACGCGCTCCCCGCGTTGGCGGCGGCGATCACGCGCCCGGCCGCCGGCGGATTCGATCTCGTCGAAGACTACTATGTGGTCCAGGTGTCACGCTTCGATCCCGACGCCGACGCCCCGGCGCTCCTCGGGACGCACCGCGACCTCCTCGCGCGCATCGTGCACTGCGAGCCCCAACCGCTCTCGCCGAGCGAGACCGACGAGGTGCTGCGCACGGCGGTGACGTATCGCCCGCGCGATCTCGTCGTCACGGACTGGAACGTCGCACTCGTGTTCGACGAGGAATGGGAAGACGCGCTCGATGTGCTGGAGCTCTTGAACGTGCAGCTCCTCGAGCTGCGCTTCCTCGACGCGATGCTCGACCGCCGGATCGGCGCGCTCTGGGAGCACGTGAGCCGGCCGCGCCGGCTCTTCTCCTTCCGCCGCGAGGTGGTGCGGGTCCGCGAGCTGTCGGAGCTCCGCCTCGACACCGCGACGCTCCGCGAGCGGCTCGTGAACGCGGTCAAGCTCGTCGGCGACCTCTACCTCACCAAGATCTACGCGCGCACCGCCGAGCGCCTGCATCTGGACGAGTGGCAACGCAGCATCGACGGCAAGCTCGAGCTCGTGCAGAAGATCGCCGACGTCCTCTCGGGCCGGGCCGCGACCGCACGCGCCGAGATCCTCGAGCTCACGATCATCCTGCTGATCGCATTCGAGATCGTGCTGTTCTTCGTGCGCTGACGCACGGGGCCGGCCGCGGCCTCTCAGCGTCCCGTGCCGACGCGGTCGATCCGTTGGACCGCGGCACGCAGCTCGGCGCGCTCGGGGCCGTCCTCCGGCGTCGACTCGAGCGCCTTCTCGTAGGCGCTCCGCGCCCGCGCGAGATCGGCGCGGAGCTCGAAGGCTCGCCCGAGGTGCGTCCATTGCCCGCGGGCGTCGCTGCTCCTGCCCGCGCACTCGCCGAGGCCGTACTCGGCCTCGTCGAGCTCCGGATCGAGCGCGAGCGCGTGCGCGAAGAGCGCGGCCGCGCGTTTCGCCTCGCCGCCCGCGAGCGCGAGTTTCCCGAGCTCGAGCTGGAGCGCGGCGTCGTCGGGCGCGAGCCTGAGGGCCGCCTCGAAGCTCCGCGCCGCGTCGTCGGCGCGGCCGAGCCGCGCCTGCGCGCGTCCGAGGTCGCCGAGGGCGCCCGGCATCTTCGCCGCCGCGGCGCGCGCGAGCAGCGGCTCCGCCTCGTCGGGACGCGACGGGTCGACGTAGAGGAGCGCGAGCCCGAGCCGGTGCGCCGCGGCCGGGTCGTTCGGCGCCGCGGCCACGGCCGCCCGCTGGGCGGCCAGCACGTCGCCCGCGGGGTCCGTGAGCGCGCGGATGGTCGCCTGCGCGGCCGCGAGCCGGAGCTCTCCGTCGGGACGCGGCGCCGGGCGCGGAAGCGACCCCACGCGCTGCTCGAGGGCGGCGACCCGGTCCTCGGTGAGGGGATGCGACAGGAAGTACGGCGGCACGCGGGCCGGGTTCAGGCGTTGCTCGCGCAGCACGCGCCGCAGGAAGGTGGGCATCCCGGCGGGATCGAAACCCGCCGGGGCCATGAGCTCGAGGCCGATCGTGTCGGCCTCCTGCTCGAACTCGCGCTGATACTTGAGCTCGGCGGCGGTCCCGGCGGCGAGCGCGCCGGCCCCGAGCGCCGGATGCACGATCGCGAGGAACAAGCCGAGCAGCGTCCCGTAGCTGATGAGCGCGGTCTTCTCCTGCTGGCGGACCGCATGGTGCGAGCCGACGTGAACGATCTCGTGCGCCAGGACGCCCGCGAGCTCGCCTTCGCTCGCGACGCCGAGCACGAGGCCGCTGTGCACGTAGACGTACCCCCCTGGCACCGCGAACGCGTTCAGGCTCGCGTCGCGCACGACGTAGAAGCGGTACGGAAACCGCTCCGTGTCGAGACGGGCGACGAGCCGGGTGCCGATGTCGCGCAGATACCCCGTGACGGCGGGAACGCGCAGGAGCGGCAGCTGAACGCGCGCCTCGAGCGCGAAGCGGGCGCCGAGCTCGCGCTCCTCCGCGAGGCCGATCGCGGAAGCGCGCACGGGCGCGAGCGCGACCACGACCGCGAGCAGCACCACGCCGCCGCGCGCGCCGCGCCGCCGCGGGGTCATCGGCCGAGACGGCGCGCCAGGGTCTTCGCGAAATAGGTGAGCACGATGCCGGCGCCCGCGCGCACGATCGCCGTGTGCGACTCCAGCATGGCGCGCTCCTCGTCGAGCATCCCGGCGGCGGCCGCCGCCTTGATCATCGCGTACTCGCCGCTCACCGCGTATGCCGCGACCGGCACGTCGACCGCGGCGCGCACGCGCTGGATCACGTCGAGGTAGGGAAGCGCGGGCTTCACCATCACGATGTCGGCGCCCTCTTCGACGTCGAGCAGCACCTCGCGGAGCGCCTCCCGGCCGTTGGCGGGGTCCATCTGATACCCGCGCCGATCGCCGAACTGCGGCGTGGATTGCGCCGCGTCGCGAAACGGCCCGTAGAACGCCGAGGCGTACTTGGCCGCGTAGGCCATGATGCCGAGGTCGGAGAACCCGGCGGCGTCGAGCGCGAACCGGATGGCCCCGACGCGACCGTCCATCATGTCGGACGGCGCCACGAGATCGGCGCCGGCGCGGGCATGGGCGAGGGCCTCCCTCGCCAGCAGCTCGAGCGTCGGGTCGTTCTGGACGGTGCCGTTCTCGACGACCCCGCAATGGCCGTGATCGGTGTACTCGCAGAGACACACGTCGGTGATGACGAGGAGATCCGGGACGGCGTGCTTGATCGCGGCGACGGCACGGGGCACCGGGCCACCATCCGACCACGCCTCCGAGCCGTAGGCGTCCTTGTGCTCCGGGACACCGAAGAGGATCACCGCCGGAATGCCGAGATCGACGACCTCGCGGCACTCCTCGACGACGCGGTCCACGGAGAGCTGCGCCACCCCCGGCATCGACGCGATCGGCCGCTCCACGTTGGCGCCGGGCACGACGAAGAGCGGCAGGACCAGTCCGTCCACGCTCGGACGGGACTCCGCCACCAGGCGGCGAAGCGTCGCGCTGCACCGCAGCCGACGTGCGCGATGCGTGGGGAATCCCATTGCTGGTCGCGACGATAGGAGATGGGGAGCACATTGACAATCGCCGTTCTCGATTGCTACCCAACACCCTGGGTCCCATGAACATGCGCGGCACGTTCCCCCGACCGCCTCGTGCGCGGCCGCGTCATGATCGCCAACGTCTCCTGGAGGTTCGAATGTCGTCATCCACATGGAAATTCCTCGCCGCGATCGTCGCGTGTTCCGTCCTCTCCGCCGGGAGCGCCTCGGCGCAGACCTGCGGCGACGCCGACGGGAGCGGCACCGTCACCGTGACCGACGGCGTGCAGACCCTGCGCGCGGCCGCCGGTCTCGGCACCACGTGCACCGCCGCCGCCTGCGACGTCGACGGCAGCGGCTCCATCACGGTCACCGACGGCGTGAACGTGCTCCGCAAGGCGGCGGGCATCCCCATCACCGAAGCGTGTCCGGGTACGAACCTGGGCACCCAGGTCGAGAGTTTGCTGGGCACCGCGCTGGCGAGATTCGGATTTCTCACCAAGGGCGGCGCGGCCGCCGGAGCGCGGGCGGCCTTCGAGCAGCCTTGCGACAACGACGGCGGCTTCCTGGTCATCGATGACCAGACGGGGGCGATCAGCTACGACAATTGCGAGCTCGGGGGGATTCGGCTCGACGGCTTCCTCGCGACCAACTCCGGCGGGATGGAGTTCGGGATCACGTTCACCGATCTGGCAACGGGTGATTTCGAGACCATGTCGGGAAACGTCTCCGATCGCGTGGTCGGCGGGACCTACGTCACCTCGGGTTTCTTCAGCTACGATTCGTCGAGCTTCGGAGCGTTCGACATCGGCTTCGACGAGCTGACCGTCGATTCGAGCAGCGGGAACTTCGTCGGGGGATCCCTCGTGTTCTCCGTCGACGACGGGGCGCTGGAGGACGTCGAGACCATCCGGCTGAACTTCAACCCGACCAATGTCGCGCTCGTCGAAGTGACGCTCAGCGACGACTCGGTGGTGCCGTTCAACTACGACCTCGTGAGCGGAGAACTCACGCCGTTCGTGAACTAGGGACGCGATACGGTCATGCGGCGGCGAGGAACGGGGAGCATCGGACTCCGGGCGCTCGTCGCCGCCGCATTGGCCGCATCCCCGGCGATCGCCGCCATCTGCGGCGATGCGAACGGGGACGGCCAGGTCACGGTGAGCGACGGCGTGCAGGCGCTGCGCGCCGCAGCCGGGCTGAGCAGCAGTTGCGATCAGAATTGCGACGTCGACGGCAGCGGCGCGGTCACCGTGAGCGACGGGGTCAACATCCTCCGGAAGGCCGCCGGCCTCGCCATCACCGAGCAATGTCCCGATGTGGCGGGAACGCTGATCGGCCACACGATCGACATCTTCGGCCCCCTCACCAAGAGCGGCGCGACGGCGGCCGCCGCCCCCTGCGACAACCCGGAGGGTAGCGTCCAGCAGACGGCCGGCGGCATCGTCTACGACGATTGCGACTTCGGCGACGTCAACTTCAGCGGCTTTCTCGGCAGAAGCGACAACCAGCTGGTCTTCGACGCTCTGACGATCCGTCGCCGCGGCGACGTGGTGTCGTTCGCGGGATCGCTATTCGTCGGCCAGATCGACGGCGACGCGGCGCTCTCGGGCGTGCTCGACGGCGACTCGCAGCTGCTCGGATCGTACGTCGTGACCTTCCAGCAGGCCGTCATCGACGAGCAGGGCGGCACACTCGACGGCGAGCTGGTGTTCGACACGACCGGCGCGAACCTCCCCCGCGTCGTCGAGGTCCGAGTGACGCTCGCAGGCGGCACGGCGCTCCCGGTGGTGGTGCGCTTCGACGACGACACCACGGCCGACTTCACCTACGACCCCACGACCGACGTGCTGATGCCGGCCGACACGCCAGCTCCGCCCGCGGCGCGCGTCCGCCTATCGAACATCGACGACCGCATCACGGCGTTCCTGAACGGAGCGCAGGTGCTGCAGGCGCAGGCGAGCGGGCCGAACGCCACCGCCGACACCGGGTTCCAGCCGGTCGCCGGCCTGCGCTGCGGCGACAACGTCTTCGAGTTCCGCGTCGAGAACACCGTTCCCGGCAGCGGCTACACCTTCCGTACCCAGCTCGAGGTCGGGAGCATGACGATCGTGGATCGGACGTGCGGACAGGTCGGCGTCCAGAACTGCGACGGTAACGACCAGACCCAAGGCGAGGTCGTCCGCGACGTCACCTTCGTCTGCGTGCCCTGCGGTCCGTGCATGGCCGGCGCCGGAACGTGCGCCGTGCCGCTCGTGATTCCGCCGACGGGACGCATCCAGATCCACGGCCGGGTCGCGGGAACCAACCGGCTCGGCGGCCCGTGCGGTGGCGGGGGCGGCCCCGAATCGGTCTTCGTGTTTACGCCGCAGACGACCGGGTGCTACGAATTCAACAGCTGCGGCACCGCGTTCGACTCGCAGCTCTCGCTCGGCGACGGGTTCTGCGGGACCAACGGACCGATCCAGGAGAACTGCCTCGACGGCAATCAGTCGTGCGTCGCGGGCGGTGCCCACGAATCGACCTTCGGCTTCTTCTCGGCGGGTCAGCCCATCACTTTGCTGCTGGACAGCGAGGGTTCCCAGGGCGGAAGCTACGTGTTCGACGTACGGCCTTCGGGCCAGTGCATCCTATGATCCGCGGCAGGGTGGACGAGACACGATGAACGAGCGCTTGCTGGCATGCATTCTCGGGGTCCTCGTCGCCGTACCCGCGGCGGCGCAGACCTGCGGCGACGCGACCGACGACGGCACGGTCACCGTGACCGACGGCGTGCAGGCGCTGCGCGCCGCGGCCGGCCTCTCGAGCACCTGCGAGGACGGCTGCGACGTCGACGGCAGCGGGGGCATCACGGTCAGCGACGGTGTGAACGTCCTGCGCAAGGCCGCCGGCATCGCCGTCAACGAAGCGTGTGAGTTCACGGCCCAGGAAGCGAACGGCGTGGTGGATCCTTCGCTGTCCGTCTTCGGCGCCATGACCAAAGTGCCCGGCGTCGGCGGCAACGCGCTCGCCGCCGCGGGCGAGTGCGACAACGCCGAAGGCTCCATCGAGACGGTGGCGTTCGGCAACTCGAGCGCCGCGACGTTCACCAACTGCCGGCTCGGCGGCGCGGTCGTCGACGGCACCATCGGCCGCGCCGTGCTCGCGCAGGGCGTCGTCCTCGGGTTCGACGGCTTCCAGGTGAGACGCGTGAAGACCGGAGAGACGCATACGATCGACGGCCAGCTCGGCGTGAGCGACGTCCCGGGCGTCGGCAAGCGGATCGCGGGCACGTTGAACGCCGACTCATCGGCGCGCGGCAGCTTCACGATCCTGTTCCAGCGCATCCTGCTCGCCGGCGACGGCTCCGTGCGCCAGGGCTCATTGGTCTACGATCTCTCGAAGACGACCGGCGGCAAGATCGCCCGCGTCCAGATCGACTTCTCCGACGCCGACCTGCCACCGGCGGTCGTCACGTTGCGCACCCAAAAGGTCAAACAGTTCCTGCTCGACCGCAACGCCGGCTTGTTGATTCCCGCCGTCTGATCCGCCGAGGCGGCGCGCGCGCGGCGCTGCTGGTGCTGGTGCTGGTGCTGGCGTCGTCCGGCAGCGGCAGCGCCGCCGCGCTCTGCGGCGACGCCGATGGCGACGACGCCGTCTCGGTCAGCGACGGCGTCCGCCTCCTGCGCGCGGCGGCCGGCCTCGAAGGATGCGCCGCCGCGTGCGACCTCGACGCGGACGGCGAGGTCACCGTCACCGACGCCGTCCTCGTGCTCCGGCGCGCCGCCGAGCTGCCGATCGGCGCGGCCTGCGGCGGCGGCACCATCGCGGGACGCCTGCTCCTGCCGCCGGTGGTCGAGACGACACGGGCGGAGCACGAGCCGAACGACGGGCCGGGCACCGCCGACGTCGCGGGCTGGATCGCGCCCGGCGACGTTCGCCGGCTCACCGGAGAGATCGGAGCGGATGATCCGTTCGACGGCTGGACCTTCCTCGCCGCGGGCGGCCTCGAGCTCGACCTCGACCTGAGCTTCTCGGACGGCGCCGACGTCGACCTCGATCTCCTGCTCGACGCCGGACGCGGCGGCAGCGCGACGTGCGAGCGCGCGTTGCCGGGCCGCGAGCACTGTCGGGTCGCGGTCGGGAGCGAGGAGCCCGCCTCCTTCGACCTCGTCGTCGCGCCCGCCACCGGCTCGCGACCGTCCTCCTACGCGCTCGACGTCCGTGCCGTCCGCGCGCGCGCCGACGTCCCCGGCGTGACGGCCCTCCGCGCAGCGGGGGCGCCGATCGAGATCGAGCCCGACGTGTACCGCGGCGACACGGCGCCGATCGTGACGGGCGAGGTCGTCATCCAGCTGGCTCCCGAACCGGCGGGAACCGCGGCCGGCGCGGCTGCGACCGCGCGCGTGCTCGCCCTCGCCGACGGTGCGGCCATCGGCGAGCCGATGCGCCCTTCCCTCGCGGCGCCCGACGGCACGGTCCGCGTGACGTTGCCGACGCTGCGCGCCCGCGCGGCCGCACGCGGCCGCGGAGCCGCGACCGCGCGCGCGGCAAAACGCGAGCGGGCCGCCGCCCGCGCACGTACCCGCGCCGCCGCCGCCGCGCTCGCGGCCGAGCCCGGCGTGCTCGTCGCCGAGCCCGATCGCCTGGCGCGCGCGGCCCGCGTCCCCCGCGACCCGCTCTACCCGCGGCAGTGGCACTACCCCGCGATCGGCCTGCCGCGCGCCTGGGACGTGACCATCGGCAGCGCGGGCACCGTGGTGGCGGTCGTCGATACGGGTATTCGCAGCGACCACCCCGATCTCGCGGGTCGGCTCGTGCCCGGCTTCGATTTCATCAGCAACCCCGAACGGGCCAACGACGGCGACGGCCTCGATCCCGACCCCTTCGATCCCGGCGACCGGCCGGATCACTCCGACGGCGGCACGTTCCACGGAACCCACGTCGCCGGCACCATCGCCGCCGCGACCGACGGCACACGCGGCGTCGCGGGCGCCACCTGGCGGACGTCGATCATGCCGCTGCGCGTGCTCGGCATCGGCGGCGGCTCGCTCTTCGACGTCGCCCAGGCGGTCCGCTTCGCCGCCGGGCTCCCGAACGCATCCGGCGCGGTGCCGCCGGTGCCGGCGCGCGTGATCAACCTGAGCCTCACGACGTCCAACGACGACCCGGTGCTGCGCGACGCCGTCGACGCGGCGACCGCAGCCGGTGCGCTCGTCGTCGCCGCCGCCGGCAACACGGGCCGGGAAGGCGCGCTCGCGCCGGCGTCGTACCCGAACGTCCTGAGCATCGCGGCAACCGACCGGCTCGGCGCGCCGGCGCGCTACTCGAGCTTCGGGGCCGGCGTCGACCTCGCGGCCCCCGGCGGCGACACGCGCCGCGACCGCGACGCCGACGGCTTCGTCGACGGCATCCTGAGCACACGCCTGCCGGGAATCGAGGACTACGGGCTCCTGCAAGGCACGTCGATGGCGAGCGCGCACCTGAGCGGCGTCGCGGCGCTGCTCCTCGGCGTGCCCGGGGGCGCGTCGGCGGAGCGCCTGCGCGACATCCTGCTCGCGACCGCCGACGATCGCGGCGCGCCGGGCCGCGACGATCACTACGGCGCCGGCATCGTCGACGCGGCGAGGGCGGTGCGCGCCCTCGCCGGTCTGCCGCCTCCCGCCGACCCGGTCCTCGCCCTCGCCGCGCCGGCGGTCCGAATCGCCGCCGACGAGAGCGTGCTGCGCGTGCCGCTCACGAACCAGGGGGGCGGCGCGATCGCGCTCGCACCCCCCGGCGTCGCGACCGACGACGGCGGACGCTGGCTCGGCGCCGCGATCGAGGACACGACGCTCCGCCTCGAGATCGACCGCGACGCGCTCCCGGGCGGCACCTACACGGGACGCGTCGCGCTCGCCTCGAACGGCGGCGCGGACTCCCTCGCCGTCCTCGCCGAGGTCGAGGGGGCGCCGCCCGCGGACGTCGGCCCGGTCACGGTGCTCCTCCGCGACGCGGCGACCCGAGCGATCGTCGCCACGACCACCGCCACGGTCGCGGACGCTTACCGCTATCGATTCGACCGGCTCGCGCCCGGACGGTACGAGATCCTCGCCACGACCGATCGCGACGGCGACGGCGCACTCTGCGACCTGGGGGAATCGTGCGGCGCCTATCCGGGTCGCAACGCGCCCGACGTCGTCGCGATCACGGACGGCCGCATCGCCGGCGCCCGCGATTTCGCTCTGCAACTGGTGGTCGGCACGGCGGAAAACGCGCCGTGAGACGATCCGTTCACGCGCCGACACTGGCTTGACCACGATTCGAGGCATCTGTTAATTCGACAGCCCAACGCGCTCGGAAGCGAGCGCCTCAGGGTCGCAGCGGCCGCGCTGGCCGGCACTGTACACGGAGGAGGGACGATCACGATGAAACGCACGCTCAAGTCTGGACTCACGATCGGGATGCTGGTGGCAGCGCTCGCCATGACCGGCGGCTGTGGCGACAACGACAACAGCGACAACGGCAA
>JADLHM010000146.1 GCA_020848745.1 Deltaproteobacteria bacterium
CCATGCCGATCACGAGCCAGATCACGTACTCGGCGGGCAGCTTGCGGCGGCGGATCGTCGCCGTCCCGGTCGCCTCCAGCGCCGCGGTGATCCACGCCGGATCAATACTGTCGCGAAAGATCTCGAAGCTCGCCGTACGCTCGTCGACGCCGGCGAGCAGGTTCTCCCCCAGCCCCATCGTCCCACCTCCCCACCCCGCGATGGGAATAGCGGACGCTGGGAGCGATCCAAAACCTTCAACCCGGTCTTATGTGACCGGCATTGGGGCTAGCCCGAGGCTAGGCCGTCACTGACCCGCGACGACGAAATAAAAATCGTTGTTGCGGTCGACGTCGCCCTTCCAGGCGTCGAAATTCGTGTCCACGTAGGTGTCGCCCGCGGAAGCACCCCAGCGAACCTCACCGCCGGTGACACCGTCATCGACGCCGGCGACCCAGAAATTGGCGCTCGGAGCGGGCTGATTGCCGGTCCAGGTGATCGTCACTTCCTCGCCATTGCTGGCGCTTCCGCATGCACCCGTACCGCTTCCCATCGTGGCAAGGGCACTGACCTCGAAGGAATCGGAGTCGTCACCGAGCTGCTGCTCCTGACAGTGGGGTTCGCCGTTCGGGCAGCCGGATGTCTTGTCGCTCCAGATTTCGAAGTGCACCGGCCCGCTCTCGGTCCCGTTCTGACGTCCGAGACACACACGGATCGACGACACCGTGAGTGCCGACCCGTTGCTGACGCGCTGCCTCGGCGCAAAAAGCGGTGGGATATCGTCCGGCATGTCGATCGCCCAGTAGTCGCCAAGCGTCGGCATGTTCACGATGGCGTCGCTGGGCGTGGCCGTTGCGGTCGGCGTCGGCGTTTCCGTAGTAGTCGGTGTGGCACTGGCGGTCGGCGTTGGCGTAGGGTCCGTGGACGTGGCGGTGGCGGTCGGAGTAGCTGCCGTCGAGGTCGCCGTCGCCGTTCCGGTTGCGGTCGCTGTCGCAGTGGGCGTCGCCGCCGTCGACGTGGCCGTAGCGGTTGCGGTCGGGGTCGCGGCTGTCGAGGTCGCCGTCGGCGTCGCGGTTGCCGTCGCCGTGGACGTCGGGGTCGCGGTAGCCGTCGCACCCGTCGCGGTCGGCGTCACTGTGGACGTCGGGCTCGCAGTGGTCGTGGCGGTAGGCGTCACGGCAGCGGTGGACGTCGGTGTCGGCCCGCCAGCGCCGTTGCACTCCGCGGGGTAAGGAACCACGAGCGGCACCGCGCTCCGATCCGCACAATCGACGGCGTACTCGTTGGTACAATCGACGCAAGCGACGAGATCCGCGAGCGTGACGACGGCGCCATCGCATGCCGAGCCACCCGGTACGGTCGCCGCGGGACACTGCGCCGGAAATCCGATCGCGGAAGGCGTGAAGTCGCCAACCCCGTTGCACAGCTTGTCGGCCCCGCCACACGCCTTACAAGTGCTGGCGCGCTTCTTCGTCTCGGCTTTGGCGATGGCCGCGGCAGCCTTGCCGTCGCCCGGCTCCGGACAAGGGTTCGTGGCCTTCCCGGCGATCACCAACGTCCAGCATTTGGCGAGGGCTTTCGACTTCGCGACGTAGAAAGCGGTCGTCGCTTTCACGATGGCCGCCTGGCACTTGTTGAGACCCTTCTCGGTCTTCGGATCGGTCGGGACCAGCGCGTCGAACGCGATACTCGCCGCTCGGTCGGTCGCCGCTTCCCCAATGCACTTGAGACACGCACCGATGTCCGCACAGCTCGCGATCGCACCGTTGCACGCGCCGTTTTCGAAGTTCGGGCACGCAATGTTCCAGCCGATCGACGCGAGGGTATCGTCATCCGTCGTGCCGCAGATCTTGTCCTGCCCGCCGCACGCCTTGGTGATCGTGCCCTGAAGCTTCGCAGCGGCCTTTGCGATGGCGGGAGCTGCTTTCACGTCGGCGTGGCAGTCTCCCGCCGGCCGCTTGCGCTTTACGATCGCGTCTTCGCACTTCGCGAGTGCCTTCGCCTTCGATTGGACGAATGCCGCACCGGCCTTGATGATGGCGGCTTGACACTTACCCGCGTCCGCGTGCGCCGCGGCCACCCGCGACAAAAGCGCTACGATCGAAACTACGATCGCAAACGACCACTTCAGAAACGTCAACGAACCGGACATGCCACCCCCCCTCGACTCAACTGCCTCCGGTCAATCCACGTGCGGTGTTCGGCAGCCGACGTTGCAGATGGAAATGCAGAGGAATTTCGTCGGGGTCAAGCTTCTGCAGAGGTTTTGTTCAATCGGCCGGGCCCGACGAACCGCGCGGAGCCCGCGAATCGAGGATCAACGTGAATGGACCCGCGTTGACGAGACGGACATGCATCTCTGCATCAAAGGAACCGGTCTCAACTCGATCGAGGAACGCACGGAGCTCGTCGACGAACCGCAAGAAGAGGGGCAGGGCGGCGCCCGCCGGAAGAGCCTCGTCATACGACGGCCGCCGTCCCTTACGGCAATCCGCAAGGAGCGTGAACTGCGACACGGCGAGCAAGCTCCCGCCGACCTCGGCCACGCTCCGCTGAGCGTGAGCGGAAACATCGTCGAACACGCGCAGGCTCGTTTAGGAATAGGGAAGAAAGAAGAAGCAGTCGGAGCGGAGCGGGGCGGACGGCCGATAAGCTTCGATTACGTCAACTCGGCGGTTCATACCCACTACCGACCGAAGCCGGCGGCGTAGCGTTCGATCTTGCCGATCGCCGTACGGATGTCGCCGACGAGCAGCGCGACGTCCCGTTTAGGCATCGATCAGCTCGGGCTCGATCAGTGCCCAGAGCGGCGGCTTGATCGCTTGATCGCGCGGCGAGAGACGAGATCTACCGGCCGACCCACGGCACGTTCGAGCTCGGCGGCAAGATCGGCGAAACGAAGCCCAATCGAACTGTCGACCTCCACGAGGATGTCGACATCGCGGTCGGGTGGCGCGTCGCCGCGTGCCCAGGAGCCGAAGAGTGCTATGCGCCGGATCGGATACTGCGCACTCAGCCGTTGCCGCTCGCGCCGCAGTGTCGTCAGGACGTCGTCACGCGTCAACATGGCGGCGACCTCCCTTCGCCCGCTATCACTTGGTATCGATCGCCTATCGACCGACTGTCGAGATCAGCCCCAGCACCTTCCGCGCCGCCGCCGGGATCTGCGTTCCCGGCCCGAAGATCGCCTGCACGCCCGCCTTCTCCAGCATCCCGTAGTCCTTCGACGGGATGATGCCGCCGACGGTCACCACGATGTCGCCGGCGCCTTGCTGCTTCAGCTCCTGGATCAGCTGCGGCACGAGGGTCTTGTGGCCGCCCGACTGCGTCGAGACGCCGATCACGTGCACGTCGTTCTCGATTGCCTGGCGCGCGACCTCGTCGGGCGTCTGGAAGAGCGTGCCGACGTCGACGTCGAAGCCGAGGTCGGCAAACGCGGTCGCGATCACCTTGGCGCCGCGGTCGTGGCCGTCCTGGCCGATCTTGGCGACCAGCATGCGTGGGCGGCGGCCGTGCTCGGCGGCGAACGCGTCGACCTCGGTGCGGAGCGCCTTCCACTCGGCGTCGTCGCCGTAGGCCCGGCCGTACACGCCGCTGATCGAGCGGATCTCGGCGTGGTAGCGGCCCCAGACCTTTTCGAGCGCGCTCGAGATCTCGCCGAGCGTGGCGCGGGCGCGCGCGGCTTCGACGGCGAGTTCCAAGAGATTGCCCGTGCCGCTGCCGGCGGCTTCCGTGAGTGCCTCCAGCGTCGCCGCGACCCTCTTGGCGTCGCGCGACTTCTTGATCTTCTCGAGCCGCGCGATCTGCGCTTCGCGGACGGCCTTGTTGTCGATCTCGCGCGTGTCGATCTCCGGCTCCTCGGGGAGCTTGAACTTGTTGACGCCGACGATGACGTCCTCGCCGCGGTCGATGCGGGCCTGCCGGCGCGCCGCCGTCTCCTCGATCCGGAGCTTCGGCATCCCGGCCTCGATCGCCTTGGTCATGCCGCCGAGCTTCTCGACCTCCTCGATGATGCCGAGGGCCTTCCGCGCCAAAGCGTGCGTCAGCGACTCCATGAAGTACGAGCCGGCCCACGGGTCGATCACCTTCGGGATGCCGGTTTCCAGCTGGAGAATCAGCTGCGTGTTGCGGGCGATGCGGGCGGAAGCGTCGGTCGGCAGCGCGATCGCTTCGTCGAAAGAATTGGTGTGGAGCGACTGCGTGCCGCCGAACACCGACGCCATCGCCTCGATCGTGGTGCGGATGACGTTGTTGTAGGGGTCCTGCTCCGTCAAAGAAGCGCCCGAGGTCTGGCAGTGCGTCCGCAGCATCAGCGACGTCTGCTTCTTCGGGTTGAAATGCTTCTTCATCAAAGTCGCCCACAACATGCGCGCGGCGCGCATCTTGGCGATCTCCATGTAGAAGTTCATCCCGATCGCCCAGAAGAACGAGAGCCGGCCGGCGAACTGGTCGATGTCCAATCCCTTCGACAGCGCGGCCCGCACGTACTCGAGCCCGTCGGCGATCGTGAACGCGAGCTCCAAGTCGCACGTCGCCCCGGCTTCCTGCATGTGGTAGCCGCTGATCGAGATCGAGTTGAACTTGGGCATCTCCTGCGACGTGTATTGAATGATGTCGGCGACGATCCGCATCGAGGGCGTGGGCGGATAGATGTAGGTGTTCCGCACCATGAACTCTTTCAAGATGTCGTTCTGGATGGTGCCGGTGAGCGCGGCGCGCGGCACGCCTTGCTCCTCGCCGGCGACGATGAAGGAGGCCAGCACCGGCAGCACGGCGCCGTTCATCGTCATCGACACCGACATCTTGTCGAGCGGCACGCCGTCGAAGAGGATCTTCATGTCCTCGACCGAGTCGATCGCGACGCCCGCCTTGCCGACGTCGCCGACGACTCGCGGGTGGTCCGAGTCGTAGCCGCGGTGGGTCGCGAGGTCGAAGGCGACCGAGAGTCCCATCTGCCCCGCCGCGAGGTTCGCTCTATAGAAAGCGTTCGACTCCTCGGCGGTCGAGAAACCGGCGTACTGGCGGATGGTCCACGGCTGGCCCGCGTACATGGTCGCACGCGGCCCCCGGAGGAACGGAAAGGAGCCTGGCAAGGTGTCCGTGAAATCGAGACCCTGGACGTCCGACGCCGTGTAGAGCGGCTTCACGTCGATGCCTTCGGGGGTGTGCCAGACGAGGTCG